>NZ_JBFTSN010000018.1:0-45009 GCF_056400045.1 Paenibacillus sp. 01L418 | reverse complement strand
TAGAATAAGAGCCCTGGCGTTCCGAGCATCAAGTCAAGTAAATTCGCCAGGAAAGGAAATAACAACAAAAAAACAGTCCTTAAAATACCATGACGTCCGTATTCCGAGCTATAAGTCTCATCCTTTAACGACGCTGCTACTCCTGTTATCCAGTCCATAACTATGGTAGATAAGAGTAGCATGATAGGAAGCATTCTCCCTTCTCCGTATAAAAGATCTATCCAAGGTGCAGCAGCCGCTCCAACTCCTGCAGCTAGTGTCTTGCTTGGAGTAATATCCAATGAAAAAATATATTTAAGCATAACTATTCCTCTTTTCTTATTTCTTTGAAAACTAAGCTTAAATAATTTAAATTAATTTAAATATCTCTACTTTTAAGATTGTCTTATATTGAAAATATTTGGTTTATAATCATGATATTTGCTCATAATTTATTTCTTTTTTATTTACAAATAAAAAGACAAAAATAGAAGTTTTAAGCTCCTCTTCTTGTCTTAATATGTATAAATATAATTAAACTGAAGATGCATGAAATTATACTTAGAAAATGATGTACTACAAAAATCCATCTTACTTAGACTATAAGAGATTAAGCAAAATAAATTGACAAAGAACCTATCATATAGCTCAATTTTTTTAAGCAATAATGTTTGTTCGAAGCCCATCCACATAGTTTGTGCTATTGTTCCATAAAACATCGATAAATGTTGATAAGTCATTACTTAGACCTATAACAAAGGGTACATTTGTTGGTGTGACTGTACCATTCGATGCTCTAAATCTATCACAACCAAGCCATCTTTGACCGTTTGCCGATATTTTAGACATACGTATCGTTGTTCTTGTTTGGTAATACTCAGTAGCAATTCCACCAACATAGGAATAATAAAATTTAGTATAATTCGAATCTTCAATTGTGATGGCTGCATTTTGATTATCTTTAGCTACATCATAGTCAACTAGAGTATAACCTGCGGGTGCTTGATAAAATACAGTTCGAGTGTTTCCATTCTGCGTATCTGTTACGTAAATAGTACCAGGAGCAGTATACTGAGAATCATATACATAGCGACCATCTCCACTGCATTTAATGGTGCCTAAGTATAAATTCGGAAATGTATTGGAAATAATAGTCCACGTACTAGTAACAACATCTAAACGATAGATTTTGGTTCTCTGGCAATTATGAGTAAACACGAATCGACCATCAGCGGTGCAGGCAATTCCCGCCGAACCATAATTTGTTTCTACCCATTCTGGAACATTCCATGAAGTTGTTCCGCCAGAGCTATTACGACGAAGATAAATAACAGGGACTCCGTTATACATGCAATAAGCAAAGAAATAATCTCCATCGGAATTGGTACAAATAGCCGTCGTACTTTGATGTGACATACCCGTAATCTCAGTAATACCATTAATAGGAGTATATCTATAAACCCTAGCCGCCCCCCCTCCTTGCATACCTAAATAGTAAACGACGGAAGCATCATAGCTTGTGCAGGAATACGCACTAGTTTCAGGTCTATAACTTAAGTAACCAGGTGCCGAAGTATGTGTGAATACAGTTCCTGTATATGCTGATGAAATAGTTTTAGCGGTCCCAGTCAAACCAAATAATACCTCACCGCTCTTAATGTTCTTAGAAACTAACTTAGGCTCAGCAGCTTGCAACTGCGACAGGGACACTCTAGCTTCCGAAGTGCCCAATGTACCATAATAACCCTCAGGTAAATATACCGCTAATTGTCCGTCGCCCCATTGAGACGTTCCAGATGCTTGTATAACCCCAGATCTGTATGGCATTGTTCCTTGAAGTCCGAAAATATTCTTATCTGAACGTATATTCGATGCGATAAAATCAGGATCATTTGCAAGTAAAGAGCCATAACCATTTACGTTTAACCCTGAAGTATAATATCCTGTAGGTGGTTCGAATACAAGATTCCCACCTCCGTCTGGTTTGACTGATATAGAATGAGCATATCCTCCACCCAAGACCGATAATGACCTGTTGAGCATTTTTCCTGCTCCATCATAAATGAGTCCAGCTGAAAATTTTTTACCCTCTAGAACTTCCTCAGCTCTTACGTTTCCTGTTACTATAATTTGCCCCATTTTCTATACCCCCATAATAGTCGCTGATACTTCAACTTGACTTGCGATGTTTGAAGTAACTTTAACTGCAATTGGCGTACTTGTTACTGCATTTATATAACAAGGTAACAAGCTATAGCTTCCTACTCCTACAGCTTGTGCATTTAATAGTATCGTTGATTGTGCTCCTGTTACATCTGCATAAGTTACCCTTATTGTTATTGTAGCAGCAGTTAATGCTCGCATATAAATACCAATCAAAAAATTCCCATTAGACGTTGGAGTAAAAGTTGCTATTATCGTTTCTGACGTTGTCGTAATTGTTGTGTCATCTGCTTGCGCCTTCCTAGCGATGTTCAAGCTATCTGTAGCAGATTTAACAAAAGCAGTTGTAGCCAACTGTGTTGTATTTGTTCCTATTACCGCCGTTGGAGCTGTAGGTGTTCCTGTAAATGCTGGTGAAGCTAAATTAGCTTTCGTTTCCAAAGCAGTTGTAATAGATGTAATCGTCATTGAAGGTAATGTATACCAGTTCGAAGAACCCGTTATGCCCTTAATCATATTAGCCAACTTCGACCATAACCGTGTAGGCGTGTCTGCACCTGCTGCAGCTGTTATCGTATCATCAATCGTTCGTGTACCTATTACGGGATCCGTTGCACTATTTACGCTTCCTGCCCCAGCAGCAATCCCATCCAGCTTCACCTTATCAGCCGCAGACTGAAGACCAGCTGCGGAAGTGGTGGCTGCAGCCGTGCTCGCCTTTGCATTCCAAGCCGTTTTCTCAGCGTCAGTCACAAATCGATTGCTCGCATCCTGAGTAATAACGGATGCAGGATGATTAGCCGGATGCACATATGCATTAGCCCCCGCAGCAACGCCTGCCAGCTTGGTCTTCTCCGCTGTCATATAGTCCTCTGTAGATAGCTGCTTCCCAGCCACTTTATCTACTTTGTTGCTAACCGCAGTATCCAAAATATCCGCATTCCCATTCAAATCCGCAATATCGACAACATCTGTTCCTTCCGGTTTTTTCAATCCTAAATTCCCTGTCGTTTGCATATTTTCACACTCCCTCGTAAACTCTTAATTCACTCCATGTCTTGCTTCGCGCTTGATTCCATGTCATCGTTCCTATCTGATTCCACACTGTATAGGTGTATTTCAAAGCAAAAGCTAAATGAGCGGGCTTAATATCCTCTAGCATTTGAATAAAGCCAGCCATATTGGGCGGAATCCCCTTCGTCCCAACAAATACGACCTCGAAACGGCTCTCTGCCGGATATTCAATTACAATCACCTCACCGCCAGAGAAAGCGATAGCCGTTTGGATAATTTTAACTTTAGTCGTCGTACCAGCTCCGCGAAGCTTGGCTAAAATACTCTCGCGTCGTCGAGCATCCGGCAAAGAGGAGTCGCTTTTCAGTCCAAGCACATTTTCCCAGCGCGTCAGTCCCCATGTAGCCGAATGTACAAAATATTGATCAAATGCCGTTTCAATCGCCTCAGCCTGCTCCCCTAGTTCTCCGCCAAGCTTAGATTGAATAGCTAGCATTTCAACGACTTCATAATAATAGGGAGGCAAATATTTCATGAGATCTATTTCCGTATGGAGAGCCTCCTCCCCGTCGTCCCTATCTTCCCCATACGTCTGTTCGCCATATAAAGCTAGACTATAGGACAATACCTACACCCCCTTTAGCTGATTCCAGGTTACTCCCGGTCCAAGCTTTCCGCTGGCTAGATCATAAGCGAGTTTCACCGCATTGGCCGTCGCCGCTTGTACAACACTCGTGCTGTTAACCGCATTGTTTAATTGAACAACACCAGCAGCAGTTACCGACGCAGCAGGCAATCTGGCCACGGCAACGGTACCTGAGGTAATATCTGCAGCCGCGTGAGCATGCGCAGCCGGGGCAAAACTTACAGGTTTGCCGCTAATACCAGCCCAAGGCGCGCTGTCCGCTGCTTCTGCACTATCGATCTTTCCGTTGTTGTTCGTATCGTAAATGCTTTTCAGCATGTCGCCCGTCGCCTGCGCTGCAGCAAGCACAATATTCCCGCCTGCTGTACCGATGTACAGCTTCTGGGTATCTGTGCAGTACCCTAGTTCACCGACTTCAAGCAGTCCAATGCTCGTTTCCAAACCTCGCCTCAATTGAATGAGTACTTTTCTTGGCATCTGCTCGCCTCCTTAGAACGTACCGCCATCAATGACGGCAACCCTTAAGCGATTTCCGTTCGCAGCATCATAAACGATGCTGTCTGCATCAATATTTGCTTCTATGCCTGTCGCATTAACGAGCACGCCTTTGCCAGCTTTTGCACTAACTGCTGCACCTGCAACCGCAATCCCGTTCCCCGCTCCAACGCTAAGGGTGACGGTATCGGCCTGCCCTCCGCCAGTAAGACCGCTGCCAGCTGTAATCGTCTGAAGCGCACCGCCAGTTCGCACCCATGCGGTACCGTTCCAGCTAAAAATCTTCTGCTCATCATCGATGTAGCATGTCCATCCTACTTGCGGCGTGTATAAATCCCAAGCTGTACCGTTCCACTCGGCAATTTTGTTAACTTGCGAGGCCCAAACGCCAGTTGCGCCTGCAGGAATCAAATAACGATCCGCTAAAACAGGTGAAGTCGGCGGGGTCACTAAGTCCTTATCCTTAACCGAAGCTTGCGGCTCGATATTATGCTTCGCCAGCTCAATTTCATTTCTAATCTTTTGCGCTGACCACAAATCGGTTATAGCCAAGCCCGCATCATTAATAAGCCTGTGCTTGGTTGGATCGTCCAGATGCGTCTTGATCTCAGCAGCTGTTTTCACGTTCACACCATCGGACACCTTGTTTACATTGCCGCTGGTAACGTTAGCTTTTAGTACCTTTGCATAGGTTGCACCTTCTGAAATGTCATCCAGCGTTCCCGTCAAATCGGTAACCTTCTGCGCATTGATTCTTCTCCATGCGGTTCCATCATCAGCATACAAATAACCATTGTTTGTACCGCTGCTCACGTAATACAACCTACCCATGGCTGCTGCGGCTGGTCTAGCTGCTTCTGTGCCGGATAACGCGCGACCTACCATGCTATTTGTTGTCCCATCACCGACATAAACTTCCTTCGTATCTGTRCAAAATCCCATTTCGCCAGCCAATAAAGCACCGAATGCAGATAGCTCTGCTTTTGTTCCACGCTTGATCTGAATCGTCTGTGACATTTAATTCCTCCTCAAAAATGATCCGCCATCGATACTTCCGCTTTTCTTGTATCTTTCCACTTCTAATTGTGTTGCAGAAATACTAACCTGCAAATCATTAATATCTGCTGCTTCCACCCGATCGCCGGGCGTCTCGTAGGTAACAAAGACAGCTTCAGCTTGAGCAAAAAGCTTAATTCGGAGCCTCCAAGGCGTCTCAGCCGGTACAGTTAGAAAATAATTCTGTATCTTCTCACCCGATAAGCCGGGTCCTGTATAGACCTGAATGCTTTCCTTGCGTATGTCGTCATGTGCAAGTTCTCCCTCAAATACCCCTCCAAAAACGGCAAGCTGCTCTTCTATAACGTACAGCTCGCTGCCTTCCTTTTTGTTCAGCTTCACCGTAAATTGATCTACCTCCGCAGGATATCGCATAGGCTACACCTCCAATTCAACAAGCCCCGCAATAGGTACTTCATCAATTTCAAGTCCGATATTATCGCTTCCGCCATTCAGTAAAAGTCGATCGTAGTCTAAGACCCCGGGTACTCCTAAGAGCAAAGTACCGAGCTTAGCGATACTCACATAATTAATGCGGAACGCCGTTTCATCTAAATAAGYAGTGAGTGCTTTAGCAAAAGCCGCGCTCACAAGTTGAATCGTATATCCTACTGCAAGTGTAACCTTAGCCTTGATGCGAATAGGCACACTCGAAGCCGAAACGATTGAAACCTCTGCACCGATTGGCCTGTTCTCATTGATAAAATCAAGCACCGCATGCTGCAGCACCTCGCTCGCTGGCTGCTTATCCGAATTGACGATAACAACCTTCACGGTCCCCGGACCATCCCATAAGGGCATCACTCTTGCACCGCCAACACCGGGAACCGACAACGCCCATCTCATATAATCGGATACATTGCCGCTCGTCCCTGGATTTTGAACCTCGGCAAAGAAACGGCTGCGCAGCTGTGTATCCGACTCCTCGTCCTCACCGGGCACCAGCACATCGACTAGCTCTGCACGAGCAAGCGAGCTAATATAATCGATAGGCAGCATATCGCCAAACTGTTGATTGCCAGCTGCTCCCTCTGTTTCACTTTCAAGAACAAAAGAGCCCACTTTCAATCTCTCTCTTACGATGTAATTAACCGATTCTGCCGAAAAACGACTTCCAATCGTCACGTCCATTGCCGCTCCGCTGGAGCCATAAAATTTACCGAGCCGCTTCGCTCTCGTAGCCGCTTGCCTATTGACGCCAAAATCTGCTGTACGCCTAGACAAATATTCCCCGCTCGATGTATCTGCAAAAGCTAAATCAATATTGACGTCCAGCTGAGCATACAGCTCAGAAAGCTCTGCAGCCGCCGGAGCCAGCGCATCATAAATAATGCTGCCTTCCCGCTTATCTACATTCCCTTGTACACGATCCAGCATTCGCTGGAGCAAATAGCTAAAGGTCATGTTTTCATACATTTTGGCTTACCTCCTCTCCAAAGCTTCCAAACTCCGTTACGACAGTAAACTGGACAACGATAGCTTCATCTTTAACGTCGTACTGAAAATCAATGACATCACTCACCCGCTCATCTTGCAAAAGCACCTCTTGAATGCTGCGTTTTAGCTCTGATTGAACATAAGATGGCGATCCTCCAAGTAAACTTTCCAGCTCAGTACCATAATTGGTGCTGTAGCAAAAATAGCGGTACCGCTCTGTTTGCAATATTTTAAATACAGCCTGCTTTACCGCTTCTAACCCGTCAGTCCTGCCTACGATCCGTTTGCTTCCTAAATCAAGCTTATAGGTCTTGCTCGTTTCGAGCTCCTCTACTGTCGTGACCTCCGCAACATTTGCTCCCTGTGGAATCATGGCTTAGCCACCTTATCGAGTACTACAAATTGTTGACCGCCTTGTACGCGGAGCATTAACACCGCATCTCCCGCTTCCAAGCCTGTGCGGATGACCAGCTTTTCAGATGTTTGCAGCTCAATTTCATACTTAACGAGGCTTTCCGGTATAATTAAAAAATCCTCTGATAAAGTAAAACGTTGATCGACGTTTACTTCCAGAGGATTGATTTGAATGACTTTTCCTACCATGACGGCTAGCGGATTCCCTGCAGCGTAGGCTGCGGCTCCCGCTTTCTTGATCGACTCCAATAATGCCATTAAATCACCCTCAATTCCAGCTTCATCGTATGCGAATCCGCTTCGAATTTATGCGAGCATTCATCTACGAGAAAATAGTGGTGAATGCCGAGCTCATCAATCACTACGGGTACATAACATCCCGCTCTAACTCGCAAATCACCAATGGCATCAATACTGATGCTCTTTTGCTCACGATTTTTCAGCTTCATCAGCTGATTAAGCTGTTCATTTATTTGTGCCACATTCATTTTCTCATCCGCCTGCTGATAAAGCAGAAGCCRTCCCCATTTCGCGATTGAAGCGTCATCCTTCTTGGGATGATGCTTACGTATGCCTGCTTCTTTATTATCCTCAAAAATAATAATGTGGTTATAGGTATCGCCGTCAATCGATCGCTTCATTCCATAATCAAACATAAGGCTGTAATCGCCAATTACAAAATCAACCTTCATCTCCTCCACATTGCGCAAGGAAAGCTTTCCGAAATCATCCAAAAGTATAAAATTTCCTCCTGAATGAATGAGTGTTAGATCAAGTGCCTTACAAATAATATCAAGCAGCTTTTTATTATCCTCCAGCATGGATGGAATTTTGTACTTGGTATCCACGAGCACGCCTGTCTCCAAGCCAAAATCATCGGCAATTTTCTTTACAATTTGAGAGGCGGTAACCCCTTGAAATTTATAAAAATAATTGCTTAATAAATAGCGAATCTGATCATAGGCTTTTATCGAGATTCTCTCATCCATACCGGTACTCACTTCAAATACATATCCGTAAAATACATTGATATTATCTTTGAGGACACGAATGACATCGCCATTGTTCACCTCAAATGAAGCACTTTGAAATGGACTTCCTTTAAGCACCGTCATATCCAAACTAGACGCCGCTCCAATTCGTTTCGTCTTGTAGGTCAGCGAAGGAACAAGACTCGTAATATTCCACACTTTACCATTGCGGTTATCAATTAATATTTCCAGCATATTATCACCTCGGCAGCTTTAGCGTCATCCCGATGGGCAGCTTTTTGAGCTGTGCATCCTTAATACCGTTCAGCTTCTGAATTTCCCGCCAACGCTCTTCTTTGTGAAGCTGAACGCGAGCTACTTTAATAAGCGTATCCCCGGCAACCAGCTTATAGGTGCTTGGAGCTTGCTTATCCGATGGCCGTGAGTTAGGCTTCACGCTTGCCGCTCCCTTTTTAATCACTACGGGCCTAGCACCATAAAAAGCAAATTCTTTCAGTGAAATACTGTACTCAATATCCCCAGAGCCCGCCGCTTCCTTCCATTCGAATTTTTCAATGCTCATCGCCAAATTAATATCGAAGGTTGCCCCGGTATAAACAAAACGGATCGGCCACTTTTTCTCCATCCAATCGAGGATAACCATGACATAAAAAGCAGGGTCTATCCATGTTTTGCTGACGACAAACGGATAGTTCGTCTTTGGGAAAAAGCTTTCAAAGGAGATCGTCGTGAGCTTCGAGCTTTGAATGAGATTGATTTCGCCTAAACCGGACACCTCGTAGGTCTTGCCCCCAGCACCATCATTAATTTTAATTTCTGGAGGATTGACCGGGAGCTGGAAGCCCTGCTTTTGATCATTGTAGCTAAGCCAGATTTCATAATCATAATGCGCATTTGAAATCATCTGTTGTACACCCCTTCCGCAGATGAGGCAATTTCATCGTTCAATGAACGCTCGATACGCCCGATAATCGTATCGATATCATAGCCATTGTTAATATCACCAGTTTGCACGCTGACCGTAGGCTGCAGCGACACGAAGTTCTGAATGTTCTTCATCTCCGCAAGCTCCCGCATCGTCTTCAAATCCTCGCTGGAAATCTCGACGCTATCGTTGATTTTACCAACCTCGCCGACTCGGTCGATGTTAGGACTTGCTGCTCCAAATCCACTGCCTGCATCAGCAGTTGGCTTAAGGAAGCCTGATTCCTTATTTAAATCATAACTTGTATTGTTTTTCTTTTTCTGCAAATCATCCATAAATCCCTTACCATAACTCGATCCATTATTAAAGGCTTCTCCAAGGTCAGATTGAGCCATTTTGTATTTAGAGAAATCCACAACATTTTTATCGCTCGTTGGTTTAAACTTATCGATTTGGCTCGTGTCGAATCTGCCTTTTATTTCATAATCTTTACCAGTAATCTTGTTCAATTTAGCAAGAACCCAGTTTATTCCATCAATAAAGCTGTTAATCATCCCGCCAAAGAAACCAACCACATTTTGGGTGAGATCAAAAAAAAGCTTTTTAATCGCATATACAGGGTCAATAAAAATGTTAACCAAAAACTCAGCAACCGATAAAATGATATTCCACAAATAGGCGAAGCCATTTTTCAATGCCGTAAATAATCCGAAAAATAAGCCGGAAACGAAGCCAACTACCTGCTCCGTCGTACCGCCAAAGTATAGAAATAGACCTACCAATAAACCTATCACCGCGATAATGAGCAATATAGGCCAAAGTGCCAGCAGCCAAGCACCTGCTTGTGCCAAAATGGGGGCAATCATTGCCCATAAGGCTGTAAGTATGGTTGGCAGCAGTACTGCTCCAGCGAGCATAAGAATAGAAGCGATAAACGGCCAATTGTCCAAAAACTGACTAAACAACCACAGTGCCCCCTCGCCGACTATGGCAAGCTGATTGGCTACGAACGTTAATCCGTCTCCAAAAAGAGTGAAAAAGGCTTGAAACTTCTCACTTTCTACTAGTTCATTAAGCTTATCCAGCAGCGGTGACATTGCCGCGACTGCCCCCATACCTGCAGCAGCAAAACCAGATTGAATCGTATTTTGCAGCTTGGCGATTTGGTTTACTGGGCTAGCGCCGACTGTGTTTAAAGCTTCTGTTCCCAAATTTGCTTTTTCTCTCATCGCATCGAGCGCATTAAGAAAACCATCCATATCCTTGGCTTTTTCGAAACCAACATCTTTAAAAGCTTCTTCACTAATATTAAATTGATCCATTAATCCGGAATAATCGCCTTGCATAGCTGATTTTATTGCACCTGCTGCATCCTCCGAGCTGCCACCGTTTGGATCTAAGGTAGACAACTCCATCGCCATATTGGTCATCCGATCCAGCTGTCCCGTATTTTGAGCAGTTGGCATAAGTGACAGTGCAGTCTTTATGGCTTCGTTTACATCTACGCCATTTTCAATCGCATTTCCACGTATATTCTCGTATAGCGGCTCTCCAACTTTAGTACCGCCGGAACGAGCAAGCAGCAACGCTTTTGAGTTGCTCTCTTCCATAGCCCCGGAAATCGCCATGCCAATCATTTGTGTAAGCTTTTGTCCAGCGCCGAGTATTGCAGATTGCCATAATGATGCCCCCTCTTGAGCGGCATCAACGATTGCGTCAGGTGCTGGTTCACCACCTGCTGGGTCAGCTGGATTTGCTTCATTGTTCTGAAACATCTCCATGATCGTATTAAAAGCTTGTACAGCAGAAAAAGCACCTTTTAATATATCAAGAGGTTCAAAATCCAGAAACCCTCGTCTAGGCCTTCCTTCACCAGAACCGTCTGGATTTCCTGAACCATCAGGATTTCCAGAATCTCCTGAATCACCACCCGGAGGAACTGCTGCTTCTCTTAATCTTTTAACCGATTCAGTAAACTCATTCATAGAGGAAGTTGCCTTCGTCAATTCAGTGTCCAGCTGAACGGTTTCAACACGCATTTTATCAAAAGCATTCACTAATTTTTCGCCTTGCTTTGTTGCTTCAATAAAAGCAGCATTCAAACGATTCATGAAATTAATAAAGGCTTCGGCTGAACCTGTATTGGYAGACCCGCCATTCTCAATGATAGCAGGGGAATTACTCGCCATCCTTCCACCCCCTTCACACGGGCAAAAGCGCTCCCTCATGGGAGCGCGGCCCGTCCTTATTTTCGTTTTGCTTTGGCGCGCTGTTTCTTCTCGTTCTCGATACGAACGTCGATCATGGCATAGATCGCCGCTTTCTCCCGCCGAGTCATGGTCATGAGCTCATGCGGAAGTATACGAAGCTCGTGGAGGGCGTAATAAGCGTAATTCGCTTCTCCGTCGCCCTCTTTTATTAGTTTTTTACTTCATCTGCCAAATCGTTTAGGCTTTGGTTAAAGCCATTAATTTCCTGCACTCGTTGTACGAGTGAGGCATATTCGCCAGGGAGAAGCATTTTGCGCAAAAGGTTCTCAGCACCGATGATGCCGTACGATTTTTGCAAATCTGCATCCTTTAGGTTCGGGAATTGAATGCTGCTGACAACAAGCTTAGCCAAATACTCGTCTGTATTGGTTTCTGGAGTGAATGCGCCATTTTTCCCCTTTACCTTGCGGGTAGATGACTTGCGGCACTCCTCGTTCTCCGCTTCCGTCATGCTGCGCAGCTCCCAAGCGACAGCCTGTCCTTCTGCATCCTTAAACCGATCCGATACGATAAACGGCTGCGTTGACTCCACAGCCGCATTTTGTGCAAAAAATACACTTAAATCACTCATTGTCTCTTGCCTCCATCATTTTTAATTTCGCCTTAAGAAAGAGCTGAAAATTGCTCCGCAATATCCAATCCTTCAAAAGTGAATTCCAACTCTTCTTCAAGAGCTTCGCTTTCCGTATCCAGCTTACCGATAATGACCTTATTCAGATTCACCTTATGAAGGAAAACCGTCTGCTTGCCCGTAGCCGAAGACGGATCTTCATTAATAATGGAAATATCAAAATAAGCATCCACGCCGGTATTCACATAATCCAGCATCATCTGGCGGAATTTTGACGTTACATAATAGATGGTCATCGTACCTGTACCCGACCATCCCGTCGCTTTATGCTGCAAACCGCGGTGGCCAAGCGTCTTGATCTCAGCCTTTTGCTTCTCAATGCTTGCCTCCAGCGTCTTGATATAAAACATCTCTTCCTGCAAACCATTAATAATGGTATAAGCCCGTCCTTCGCGGCCCGAAATCGTATCTCCTGCGTTCAAAAATGCCATATTACTTCACCGTCACTTTCATATATACTTTTTCTACGCTATCAACCGGTTGGATATGAGCCTCAATAATAATGCTGTCCGTATCGACACCAGCTGCAACCGACAAATCGGCTTGGGCTTCAAAGTTTTGAATAGCATTGAGCGACTGAAGATTGTTCAAATATTTCAAGCACTCGTTGCGGAACAGGCTTCTGCCATCTGCGTTATTATCAACTTTCCCAATATAAAACGACTCGAAAATGTGTTTAAAATCGTTCGCAATGCCGTCCAGCACACGAATGACTCGGTTTTTGGAGAAGGCTTTGCCTTTCTCTGGCGAGTAGCCAGTGAACGTATTAATATCCTGCTCAACAATGACTCTGCCGCCGCTTACCGTGAACAGAAACTCACCAGCTTGCAGCGCCTCTACCGTTTGCGAATTCGTATAACGAATGTCCGCATCAGCAGCTTCCTCATAGGCTTCATAGGTCAGCGATTTGTTCATCGGTGCTCCGGCAGTTGCCGCAGCAACCCAAACCGTTGCCTTCTGTGCGTCAAGAACCGTTCCATCCAGCAGCTTGACGCCGTTTTTGACGCTGATGACCCCTTCAGAATCAGCAGACGGATAATTCGCCAGCACGACCTGAATTTTGCGGCCTTCTTCCTCGCGCAGACGGCGGGCAAAAGCGGCATATACCGATTTTAAGGACAAGTCGGCGGATACTAGCGCTATGGTATTAAAATCCTTCAGCTCAATTTGCGCCAAATAGTCGGTATGGTCTTGATTCGTTACGGTACCATTGGAGCCGCCAACAAGTGGAACGCCTGCTGCTAACGTCAATGCTCCTGTACCGCCGAAGCTTACAAAGGCATTCGATTTCAGCTCTGCGATATTCGCTGCTGTTTGTGAGTCAACTGCCTCTTTAGCTACAAAAGTGATGACATCAAATCGTGCTTCATCGTCAACATTTTGTTTGACCGCAACGGTGATGTCATTGCCTCGAACACCGCCGAATTTAGCTGTAAGCGTTAGGCTGCCAGCGACAGCCGTCGCTTTTGTTCCTTCGTTTAGTCGGTATAAGAGCAGTGTTTTTGCTTTCTTGAATGCTTCGCGTACCAGCAATAGCTCAGGCGCACTTAGATCATAACCAAGCAAGCTTCGCAGATCATCGCCAGCGTTGATCGCAATAACGGCCTTCGACTGCCCCCAGTTAAGGTTTAGCGGTACGGACACCGTTCCGCGCTCTCCCATGCTGCCTACCGTTTTCTTCTCGCCAACCAGGTTAATGTAAACGCCGGGGCGCACMTTATTTTGTGATGTATAAGTTCCTCCTGCCATGTTCTACATGACCTCCTTTTTCAAATAGGCTGTTATCATCGATAACGCTTGTTCGTGAGTATACGTTTCTTGCTCCAACAGCACGGCGGATAGTATATCCTTCTGGGAAGGCGTATACCGTCTAGCCGACTTCAGCTGCTCCTTGCTGAACCTTGGTTCCAGCTCAGCTTCCTGCAATCTGCTTTTGTTCATTTTGTTCTGCCTCCGCCCTCTTACGATTTGCACCATTTCACCCACCCGCGCTCACATCTGAGCCACCTCCTCATCTGGATAAGACAAAAGGGACGCTCGGTGTCGTCCACCGCTCGTCCCCGTTTATGATCTTTGGTACAATATCATAATATCACGGTTATTTGAGCGAAAACGGACATTAGGCGGACAGAAAGCGGACAACTTCTTGAAGCGCCTTTTGCTTCCATCTTCGGAACGTGCGATCAACGATACCCAGCTCCGAAGCAACAAACTCTGTAGGCTTTCCTTCTATAAAACGAAGCTTCAGCAGCCGAGCGTAATCGGGCGCATATGCTTCTAACGCTTCAAGCGCTTGATCGATAGATTGCAGCTGCTTCTCTATATCCTGAAGCTCGCTTATTTTATCGATGACGCCCATATAACCTTCAAAGCCGCCCGAGCCTTCTCGCGCTTCAAGCACCTTCTCAATCTTTTTCTCCAGCTCTCGCAGCAGCTTTTCATCCGCTGGACTTGCTGTAGCACGGCTTTTCTTTACTTCGTTTAGCTGCGCTTTCGTTCCAATAGGATATTTCGATAGATTCGCATGCGCCGCTGCTTCGATACGCTGATCCTGCTCATCCAAGTACATATAGGAAGGCAGCTTGCGCAGCTGCCGATGAAGCTCCTGCAAATGATCATCCTCAGATACTGCACTTAGCCTCATGCCTGGTCCTACCGAGGTACCCTCCAGCTGTTTCTTTCTCGCTTTTAGCCTTTTATACGCATGTAATTGATCAATCACCTGTTGTTCTGCATTCATTCAAATAACCTCCCCTAGGTTTTAATGAATATTGAGTATTTAAAATACCACTCACAACAAAAAAAAATAGCGACTTCTCCGGTATTGACAATACTCCTAATCAAAAATATACTTACTTTTAAGTAGTTAAAATAGCGATTATGATCTACTGATACATTTCTTTAAGTGTTCGTCTGATGAATCTCATTGTATTTGGTATTTTAATTACCGTCAAGTATTTAAAATACCGGATATTCAAAAACGGAGGGTATTTATAATGTCATTGGGTGCACGAATTAAACAACTGAGGGTTGAGCGCGGATTAACGCAGCAGGATGTCGCCGCAAAGCTCGAGATGGGCCGCTCTAACTTTGGTCATATCGAGAATGATCGGGTAACACCAACAAGTGAAGATTTGCAAAAAATGGCGGATATCTTACTGACAACAACCGATTATTTGCTTGGCCGCGATGCAGCCTCGGCAACTATACCTGAGTGGGCTACGTATAAAGATAAGCGCGACTTTAAAAAGCTGCTTGAGGAAGACGGGGAAATTATGTTTGACGGCGTGCCGCTTAGTGCTACCGATCGTCAGCGCGTCATGGATGTGCTTACAGGGTTGTTCTGGGAAGCTAAGCATATGAATAAGCACAAAAAAAAGACCGAGCCGACTAACGATGCTCCTGATGATGCCAAAGGGTAGGTGTTGCTATGGATAAAATGATTTTGAAGCTCATTCGAAAATATAAGACTAACGATCCATTCATCATCGCTGAGGGCCTTGGCATTCATATCCGTTACGCCGACCTCGGAGAAGGCACGCGTGGTCTCTATTTCAAAAAACTGCGCCGCCGGTTTATTGTCATTCACGATTCGCTTCCGGATAATTGGCGCCGCTTCGTATGCGCGCATGAGCTCGGGCATGACCGCTTGCATCCTGGCTTCAACCGTTTTTGGCTGGATGAGCAATCGTTTTTTAATGTTGGAAAATATGAGAGACAAGCTAGCAAGTTTGCCGTAAGGCTGCTGACAGCAGGCGATTCTCCTGCTCCCAGCGAGACGCTTGAAGAGCTGCTAAGAAGAAATGGCGTGCCTACGGAAATGCAGAAGTTTTATTTTTAATTAGCTGTATTCTGCTTCATTCAATGAATGTGCTGCTGTGCAAATTCACACTTACAGGAAAAGCTCCCGCTAATCCAGCTGAAATTGGCGTATTTACCGCGTTTAACTGGAAATACTCCTGTTAATATCGTGAATACAGCCTTAAGTACTTGCGATTGGCTGAATTAGCTGGAGAAATTCCTGTTAACGGGCATTAAATGAGCAAAGCTGATTATTTAACAGGAGTTTTCCCCTTTACTTCGAGTACAAATCACATACGAACTCCCAGCTGCACCAATAAACACAAAAAGCTCCTATACCACAGCCAATGCTGCGGAATAGGAGCCTTTTTACATAGACGTCATGAAATCAAAACAATTAAATCGCCCAATTGCCGTTGCGGAAGATAGGCTCGCGAGTGCCATCCTGCGTCACACCGTCAATATTCATATCAGCCGAGCCGATCATGAAGTCTTCATGCGTAAGGCTTCTGTTTGCACCATGAGCGAGAAGCTCCTCAGGTGACATTTTTGTACCGCCTTGGATATTGACCGGGTACGCTTGACCCAGTGCAAGATGACAGGACGCGTTCTCATCATACAGTGTATTGAAAAACGTCACATTGGAGTTCGAAATCGGTGAATCATGCGGCACTAGCGCTACTTCACCGAGATGTCTTGCCCCTTCATCCGTGTTCAGCAAATTAGTGAGCGCCTCATATCCCTGCTCAGCGGAATGATCGACTACTTTGCCATCCTTAAAGGTCAAACTGAAGCCATTAATGACTTGACCGTTGTAATTCAAAGGCTTGGTGCTGCGAACCGTTCCGTTCACACCATCCTTATTTGGCATAGTGAATACTTCTTCCGTTGGCATATTCGGATTAAAATAAACGCCCTTTGCATTTGCTTTGGAGCCGCCTAACCAAATATGTCCATCCGGCAGGTCTATCGTCAGATTCGTGTCTGGCGCTTCATATTGAAGCTGTTTGTAGCGCTTGCCATTCAGCAGCTCAACCATCTGAAGCAGCTTGGCATTATGCGCTTTCCACGCTTGAACAGGATCTGAAAGGCCAATCCGGGTAGCATCAACAATGCGTTCCCAAAGCTTCTGCACCGCTTCTTCCTGTGAGAGATTCGGGAATACTTTAGCTGCCCATTCCGGAGTAGCATAGGATACAAGCGACCAAGCATTCGTATGATTCATTAGTGAACCGCGATAGCCGCTAAGCGCAGTTGAAGCTGTTTTTGATGCTGTTGCAACGCGCTTCGCATCTACATCGTTAAGCAAGTCTGGGTTCGGAGAGTAAATCGTAATAAATGCCGCCCCATTTTCCACAAACTCTTCCCAAGCTTTGGCACGCCACATCGGATACTCCGAGAAAGCCTCTTCAGGAGCCTGCTTGTATTTGATGCGGGAAAGCTCCTCATCGTTATATTCCACATGGACATTTTTTGCGCCTACTTTATAAGCCTCAGATGCAATAAGCCGTACGAGTGGAGCTGCTGTAATTGGTGCCATGACAACAACCGTTTGTCCCTGCTGCACGTTGACGCCAACCTTAACGACCAGCTCTGCGTAATTTTCTAATTGTTGCGGTGTTGGATACATGTATGTAAATCCTCCTTCATAATCAGTTCATTTGTTGCATCGTCCATAACCTTCTTCTATTATAATCCTCCAAGGACAATTGCTCAAATGATGCAGGCTCGAACATATCCATCTAGGCAATATTCCAGCTTAAAAAAAGGCCCCCAACGCTCAACGAATGAACGAGGGAAACCTTTTATAGAAAGCTCATATGTTATTGCTGCCCGGYTATGATATTARTAAGGGCTTTCCACCTTCATAATATCCATGAAAGGAACCTTTGTTACGCTGCCCATGTATTCCACATGAACCTTTTTTGTTCTTGAATCGAGCACCGTAATGACACCTCTTACTTGCTCTGCAGCCCATATCGTAAGAAGCAGCTCTGTGCCTTCTTGCTTTGCTTCAACCAGCCGCTCGCCCAGCTCTTCCAGCTCAAATTCATCTCTAGTAGGCCTTTTTGGTCCTTTTGCCACCTTGTTCCCCTCCTGCTAGGTATGTACCCGTATTTTCAATAAAAAAGGGCCCCTCCGCTCGAGGAGACCCTGTTCCTATCGATCTAAGTTACGCGAATATATCTATTATAGCATGCCGCAACTTTCTCTGTTAGCGATATTGCGAGAGTTTCAGCAACAATTATTGGAATGCGAGATCATAGCCTGAACCTCTCTATTGAATAAAAAGAAGCCCTCCGTATGGCAGTCCATAGCAGAGGGCTTCGTTACTATTTATGAATGCTTAATCCCAATGGTCAAAATCTCACAAGGACCAACCGATACTTCAAGCAGCGATTGTCCATCTACAGCAAGATTTTCGACTTCATGCTCAAGCACATTACTTTTATAAGCTTGTTCAAGTGACACAGCTGCTGCTTCTGACAGCTTAAGCGCCGTTTCAGAAGGCTTCATATTATACCATCTAAGCATGAAATCGCCAGATTGCTCATTCACCTTCATGGAGGAGAATGCTAGTCCACTGCCGTCCCAAGCGAATAAAGCGCCGTTTGGAGCAAGCTTGCCGGCATGAACGCCTGTCTGGCTAACCGTCCACGGCACTTGGAACTGATATGCCGCTGCATATGCGCCGGATGCAACTCCGTCGCCGTTATGCGGAAGGATCGTCAAGCTGAAGCTTTGCTCACCCAAGCATTGTGCTTCTGGTGTAGGGAATACGCCCCAATCGCCAAGCTCAGCAACTGCACGAAGCAATGTAATCGCAATGGTGTTACGTCCATCGCGCAATACTTCGTATTCATTTAGGCCAAGGTTGGCAACCGTCAAACCAGCTTGCTCGCCGCTCACATCGACAAACGCCTGTTGATGCTGTGCGTTGCTAGGATTGATCCACTCTGCTGCCGGCTCGTTATCACGCGTTGCAACCTCAAAGATGGAGTCCGCTTGATGAACAGCTGTTTCCAAATCTGTTGGGAACAATACGCGAACCCGGTGGTCCTTCGCTTGGTTGTTGAAGGAGGATTTCCATTCTACCCCTTCGCCTTTGCGGCTTATTGCAATTTCAGTCCGAATTGTAAGTGGAACTGTTGTTTCTGTACGTTGTGACTTCCGCTCAGGGAAATAAACAGCCTCTTGCTTCTCAACTTCGAAGTATGGTTCTGCTGAAGCAGGAACTGCCCATTCATGAACGATCTCGAATGCCGCACGGTATGCCGTATTCTCGATTAGACGAATGCTTGCAGGTACACCCTTCGTTGTCAACGTTTGCTCGCCGGTTGGCTGCTTGTACATATATTCGTTGCCGATATCGCCTGTATTCTCATACACGCCAAGCTCGCGATAGATTTGACCGCTGCGTTTATCGGTCAAGTTAAACAATCCGTCCTGTGCGATATCAATTCGAAGCCATTCGTTCTCAAGCGCATGCTCGCAAGCAACCAGCGATTGTGATGGCTGCAATTCTGCTTTCGCATTCCGAACATAGCCATAAGCTGCCAAGCCTAGCGCAGCAACTTCCGCTGCTTCGAATGTCAGCTTCACTTTGCGGCTCATATATGGCTGACGGAACTTGTCATCTGGCAGATCATAACCGAATTGAAGCCCCATATCAGAAGCTGTATGCGCAATGGCTTCGCCGCTTGAATTAACAAGCGTTCTGCCCGTTACATCGACAGCATACATTTTCCTGTTCATCTCATCCAGCGACAAACCATCACGGAAGTAAATGCGAGCGATGTCCAGCTCAACCTCTACTACTCCGCTGCGATCCCAGCCCGTTGTATTATACACAACAAACGGCAGTGCATCTTCACCATATTGTTCAAATATGGAAGTGTCAACCGCATCGGCAATTATCACTTTGCTATCGTCAATAATCGCTTCCGCTATATGACGGCTCTTATCGAAGCGAGTCACCATCTCACGGTGAACCTCGTCCACGCTGCAGCCGCAAATGCTGTCATGCGGATGGTTCTGCATCAGTGTTTTCCAAGCGTAAGTAAACAAGTGATGCGGGTATTCGTGGCCAAGTGAATAAGCAAGCGCAGCAAGCGGCTCCGCTACCTTCTCCAGCATGGCTTGACCAAGCTGATTCATTTGCTTCAAGTAAACACGTGCGGAAGCTGTATTCACGAGCGTTGACCAGCCGTCTGTACGTTGGCTGCGAAGCTCGCCTTTCACGACAGACAGCTCGCGTGTAAGCGAAGCATTCACCGACGCCAAATAATCTTGGAAATTCGAATGAATGAATTCTGTATCAGGGAAAAGCTCTCTTGCTGTTTTCAGCGCAGTAGACAGATCCTGCTGAATCGGCTGATGGTCGCATCCGTTCATGAACAGCAATTGGCCTGTAGCAGCATACTTCTCTGCCTCAGCCAGCTTGCGCTCCCAATATTCCTTGGCGCTTGCTTCATCTGTAGGCACTTCCATGCCGTTKCAGTACCAGTTGGCGAACAATACGCCCAGCACTTGCGAGCCGTCTGGCCCTTCCCAAATCAGCTCAGAGAAGGAAGATTCATAATCGGAATCTGCTACTGTATTGTTAAAGCCCGTTGGCTTCACGCCTCTGCCAAATACCGCATTATCGATGCCGGCTTGACGCAAAATTTGCGGAGCTTGGCCGATATTTCCGAACGTATCTGGAAAATATCCAACTTTGGCAATCGTTCCATAACGGCTTGCATCCTGATGCCCGATTTGCAGATTGCGAAGATTCGCTTCACTGCTTGTCAGGAAGGCATCCTGCAAAATATACCAAGGCCCGATCGGAATACGGCCTTCTTTAATATAACGTTCCAGGCGCTCACGATTCTCTGGGCGAACCTGCAAATAATCTTCCAAAATGATCGTTTGGCCATCCAAATAAAAGCTTTTGAAGTCCGGATCCGTATCGAGTGTATGAAGCAGCGTATCCATCAATTTCACTAGCAATACATGGTGCTTCTCATATGGCAAATACCATTCCCGATCCCAGTGGGTATGCGAGATGATATGGGCTGTTCGTTTGTCTTTCATCACTAGAACACCTCTTCTTGTTAATCGTTGTTTGCAGGAATTACGTTCACATTCACCTGATCAGGTCGGTAAACGGACAGCAGCTGACCGTTTTTATCCACTGCAAAGAGTACAGACCGTTCCTTCTCCAGCGTAAAAGCGTAGGAAACGCCGGTTACAGGGTCTTTCACCTCAATATCAACATCCAAGCTGAACTCGGATACAAATGTGAATAACGCGCCGTCTTGGAAGGACAGTTTACGACCATAAACGCCTGGCAGTTGTCCGCCTTTAATCCAATCCAGCTCCACGCTGCAGCCTGCATAGGTGAGCGCAAACTCATAAATGGCTGAGATCGGCTCAATGCGATCATTCAGCTCTACTGGCAGCGGACACCAAAGGATGTTTCCTTTGCCGTGCGATAGCTCGATAAGCTGATCGACTTCAGCTGCAGACGTTCCTTTTTGCGCTTCCTTCCATACCTGAGCAATTCTCCGATTGCCATAAGAAACAGGCAGCAAACGATCACCGATGCGAAGCAGTTCTTCGCGGCGTACATTGACAAGCTCTCTTGATCCAAACAACTCATCATGACGATCGACTTGACGCCAGTATGCATCAAGGCTTGTTGGACCAGTCAGCAGCAAAGTTGCTCCTGTACGTTCAACGTAGCTAAGCAGCTGGTTCATTGCAGCATCTTCTATATTATGGGCACTTGGTACAATAACAAGCTTAACCGGATTTGCTTCCAGCTCGTCCAGGTGATATTCCGAAGCGCCGCGGAATGGCTTGTTCAGCTCATACGCCAGCACTCGCGTTGCTTTAGTTGTTGCATCAAACGCCAGCTTGCGATTGGAGAAATCATTGGAATAAGGGAAAACGACTGCGGTATCCTCAAGCTCCCGCCCTCTGAACAAATCTCTGATTTCACCCATGAAGCGTCCGAAATCATAAGATACATTTGCCTCAGGTTTCTCCGTGCCATCTGCACGAAGTGCGCCAATGTGCGATTCATTCGCATTGTCCATATAGAAATTCGTATTCCAAATCCACTGCACCGCACCTGCGCCACCTGTTGCAAAAGCATAGGCATATTTGCGCTCAAGAATATCGCGTAGTTCTGCTTCCGAACGTTTCGCGCGTCCTTCTGGTGTTTCCACGTACATAATGCCCGTTTCCTGCACCAAATTCGGTTTGTCTGCCGTCTTAGCAAAAATACTGTCCCAAACCAAATGATCATTCAACCACCAGGAATGCACGGTTGTATAATCGACAGCCTCGCCATAGAAGAATGGTGAAGGCCTCTGCGCGCCAAGCGCTTCATCCTGTCCGACCGTAACCATATGATCCGGACATTCTTCTTTAATGGCCTGGTACAGCTCCTGTGCCCAGCGATTGTGCATATCCATGGAGAACAATACATAATCAAGCCAGCGCGTACCCTTCTTGCCTTGATGCATATCTTGAACGTCAAAGTTGATTTCCTCTGGCTCAGGCACTTTCACCGCTTCAAAGCTCGGCAGCTGCTCTGGCGTCATATTCCATAGCTTCTGCAGCTTCTCCACAGATTCGTGGCGTTCCTTAAGCCAAGCTGCATAGGCCGCCTGCTCGAATGGATCGCGTGCTGATCTTGGTCCATCAGAAAAAATACGAGGAGGATCAAACATTGACGGCTCGTTAATTAAATCCCAATCGACATGCTTCGATTGTTTGTGGCGCGAAATGATCGAGCGGATAAACCGTTTCTGTGCTTCTAAACTCCGCGGATCGAGATAAGGATTTTGGCCTTCCCAAGTTTCCGGAGTGAATGAGAAGAAAGTAAAGGTTACCTGCAAATCATGGCGTTTGGCCGTAAGCAGAAACGCATCAATGGAGCGAAGCGCTTCTTCTGATGCATGGCCATCAACCTGCATAATATTGCGATAAGCTGTCCATATGCCGGTTCTAATCCAGTTGATGCCTGCTTTGCGCATCTGAGCCATATCACGATCCCATACCGATGCGTTTGGCAAAAATAAAAACTTGCGTGCAACATCCGATGTCATGTAGGTCATGCCGACAACCGGCATCGGTCTGCCATCTTTTACGAAATAATCGCGTTCGCTCGTAACCGGAGTTCCCTCTGCAAGCAGTTCAGCATCAAAACCCCAGAAGCCTTGGCGAAGAATACGAACTTCTCCATCCGTTGACTCCGCGATACAATCCACCTTGTAGTAACCGCTCACGATTGCTAGAGGAACGGGAATACGAACGATAAGCTGTTTGCTCGCCGCTTCCGCTTTGATGCTGCTCGTCCACCGCTCATCTGGCTTGCTTTCATGCTGGATCGTAATCGAAAAGTTCCAACTTACAGCTGGCAAATCTGTCGCAGAAGCATAACGGCTAAGCTGTTGTACTTGCAGCGTCAGCATCGCACGCTCATCCAGCTCGAAGGACGCATAATTAGGTTTCAGCCACAGCTCTGTTACGCCTGCTGAGCAGAATTCCGACCAGCGGCGAAGCTCGTCCGCTCCTCCGCTTTGCCAGAATAGCTCCGTTAACGGCTGATTTACGAACAACCAGCGCGCGCCTGCGAACATTCCCTTCGTGTTCTCCCATAGTACGACAGGTGCTGCTACTTCTCTTCCTTCAGATGAAACACCCTTTAGAAGCGGGTACAATTGTGCATCCATCGGTCCAGCGGAACCCATCTGATGCGGCAAATCACTCGTTTTGGTTACATGCGGCACTAGATTCCAAGTGCTTGAAACCTCAAACATGGATTCTTTGCCTTGCATCAACGGAAAATCTTCCATTGCACGGAATTTCATAATCGGTGCTGCATCTACAGGCAAAGCCTCATGAATATGAAGCTCGCGGTGATAGGCGGTTTGCTCAGATTCTGGCTCCCAAACGCCAGCTTCGTTTTTCGAAACTGGTTTTTTGAATGGAACGCCGCCGATGCTGATTAAACCTCCACCGCGCTTTAAGTAGGCTAAAATTTCAGACCATGCTTGCTTAGGGAAATACGGTGCATGCATATTTATAAAGCTTCCGCCATCTGCAGCAGCGAGTGCCGCTCCAAGATTATTCGCGCGAACGACGCTGCCGATTTGCAGAAGCTGTCCTTCCGCATCCGAGCTTATGCGAGAATCGATTGGAAACGATGGATCATAGAAAATAATCATGCTCATAGAATCTCATCCTTCATCGCTTGATAGACAAGCTGTGAGAAAAGACTGTTCGACCAAGCGAACCATTTGCGCGTGAACACAGTTGGATCATCCGCATGGAAACCTTCGTGCATGTAGCCTGTGTCCGCGTCAGTCGCTTCCAGCATCGCAATCAAATCTAGCTTTTCTTCGCTGCTAGTAGCTGTAATGCCTTGCATCGACAATGCCATATGCCAGATGTAGCCTGGAGGCGTATGCGGGCTGCCGATACCTTTTGCTGCCGTTCCTTCATAGTAGAAAGGATTATGTTTGCTTAGAGCAAACTTTCTCGTATTCACATAAATCGGGTCTTCCGCATCCACATAACCAAGGTAAGGGATCGAGATCAAGCCCGGAGTTCCTGCATCATCCATCAGGCAGTAGTTGCCGAAACCATCCGTTTCATAAGCATAAATAGGTCCGAATTCCGGATGCTGATAAATACCGTAAAGCTGAATGCCATGGTTGACATCCTCTTCTAGCTTTTTCAATTCTTTCAGGAAATCCATGTCACGGAATACCCATTCCGCTATTTCCTCCATTTGACGAAGCGTAACAACCGCAAACATGTTATCCGGGATGTTGTAATGGAAATCACATGCATCATCGCTTGGACGGAACCCTGACCAAATCATACCCGTGTAGTTTACAGGCATGCCTAGACCAGAATTGCGAAGTGAATCAGTTGGAATGCCATTATCACGAGTAAAACGGTACGGCGATTGTTCAAAATGGCGCTGCTCTGTCTTCCAAAGCTCTACAATGCGGCGCATCGCAGCTTTGAAGCCGGAATCGAAAATATCCGTCAGCTCCGTTTCTTTCCAGTAAGCATGCGCGAGACGCATGGAGAAACAAATGGAGTCAAGCTCGAACTTGCGCTCCCATACCCATGGAGACATATCCGTTTCATCCGTAGTATTCCAGTGCCAATCATTAGCGGACTCATTGAACGCATTCGCATAAGGGTCGATTTGAATATAGGAAATATGGCGTTTAATCAAACCACTAAGAATTCTTTGCAAATCTTTATCATGTTTCGCGAATGGAACGTAGTGCATCACTTGCTCGACGGAATCACGAAGCCACATCGCAGGGATATCGCCCGTGATTACAAATGTCGTACCATCGTCCATCAGCTTTGTCGTTGTTTCCAGCGTATTCGGAAAGCAATTTTTGAACAATTGAAGCAGCTTCGGGCGATGTGCCAGCTTCTGCTCCGCTTCCTTCAGCACGTCTTGAATCGCCTGCGGCAGCGTTAGCTCAGGCATCGGAATTTTCGGTAATCTAAATTGCTCCATCGTATTTGCTCCTTTAGAAATATGATTCGTAATTATTCCTTAACGGCACCAACCGTCAAGCCTTGAATGAAATATCTTTGGAAGAACGGATAAGCGAATACGATTGGGCCTGTTGCCAGCACTACCATCGCCATACGCGAAGTATCCTGCGGCATCGACTGYAGCAAACCGGTGCTGAGCGACGCATTTTGCGAGTTTTGCATAATGAATTGCATACTATTCTCGATCCGCATCAGCATCGACTGAAGCGGCACTAAATTCGGCGTGTTAATGTACAGCAAGGCGTTAAACCAATCATTCCAATAGCCTAGTGTACTGAACAAAGCGATGGTTGCAAGCCCTGGAAGCGACAAAGGCAGCACCAGCTTGAAGAAGGTTCCAAATTCTCCCGCACCATCGATTTTGCCTGATTCTATAATAGCATCTGGCACCATGGTCGAGAAGAATGTCCTTAGGATCATAATGTAGAAAGCGTTGACCGCAAGCGGTAAAATAAGCGCCCAAATGGAATCTTTAAGTCCAAGCAGCTGTGTAACTACAATATAAGACGGCACGAGACCACCGTTAAATAGCATCGTAAAAAAGGCGAAAAATGCGAAGAAACCGCGATATTTAAAGCTTTTACGTGAGATTGCGTAAGCGAAAAGCGCTGTACATACAACACCAATGACAGTACCAATAACGGTAACAGCTATCGTTACCCCATAAGAGCGAAGCAGTTGATCCCCCGCTTTAAATAAATAGCTGTAAGCCTCAAAGCTCCATTTTTCAGGAAAAAGCGAATAGCCGTTTTTAGCTAGCGTCGCCTCATCCGTAAACGAAATGATGGTGACGAATAGAAAAGGAAATACACATAACAATGCAAAAATACCAGCCACGGAATGGAATCCTATATTCCAAATGGGCGTCAACCTATGAAAGTCGCGGGTTTTCGTTTGAGCGGACATAGCGGTTTTCCTCCCTGCGCAATGCTTGTTCCAGCAGTAAAGCCTTTAGACTAGAACAAAGCATTGTCTTTGTTGAATTTACGAACAATTCCGTTCGATGTAATAACGAGTACAAATCCAATGATCGACTGATACAAGCCTGCTGCTGTACTCATACCGATTTCACCAGTTGATTTCAATCCGCGATACACATAAGTATCGATAACATTCGTTACGCTGTAGAGTGTTCCAGAGTCCCTTGGCACTTGATAGAACAGTCCGAAATCCGCATAGAAGATTTTACCGATTGCAAGCAGCGTCAATATTGTAATGAGCGGTGTAAGCATCGGGATCGTAATGCTGCGAATTTGCTGCCATTTATTTGCGCCATCGATCATTGCCGCTTCATAAAGGGATTTATCAATACCCATGATGGCTGCCAAATAGATGACACTGTTGTAGCCGACTGATTTCCAAAGAAAAACGACGACGATAATAATCGGCCAATAGGTTGGATCAGAGTACCAGTTTATCGGATCGATGCCGAACCAGTTGAACACTTGGTTCACAACGCCTTTATCMAAGCTCAGGAAGCTGAATACGAAATAACCGACGATAACCCATGATAAGAAGTATGGAAGAAACATACCTGTTTGATATACTTTTGCTAATTTCTTGTTCGTAATCTCAGCGAGCATAATCGCCATTGCAACGGCAATGACTAGACCAAGCACGATAAAGAAGATGTTATAAACGACGGTATTGCGTGTAATGATGTAAGCATCATTGGTACTGAATAGAAATTTAAAGTTTTGCAGGCCTACCCACTTACTCTCGATAATGCTGGCAAGAAATCCATCCCGGCTGTATCTGTACTCCTTAAACGCAATAACCATACCGGCCATCGGCAAATAAGAGAAGAATATGAACCAGATTGTTGCTGGCAGCACCATAATCAACATCGCTTTATTTTTATTAATATCTTTAAAAAACCGTCCTATGGCTCCCACGTGATCACCTCTCAGTTGTCAGATTAATGAGCAAAGGTATGAAACGAATGCCGTGCATTCGCTTCATACCTCCCGCATGTTTACTTGTTCGCCGCTTTCCATTCGTCAAGCTGACGTTGTGCTTCAGCCATGATTTTATCAAGTCCAGCTGCTTTAAATTTCTCATTTGCACGTTTGATGTAAGTCTCAGGATCAACTGTTCCTGTCATAAGCGGTGCCCAGAACTCTTCTCTTACGTTTTGTACGGAAGCAATTTCAGTCGTTACTTTCGACGGATCGAAGTTGAAGCCAAGAAGAGGTGCTGGTGTTCCTGCATCGTTAAACTTCTTGAACTCTTCCCACTTGTTCGTAGGATCTGTTGTATTCAAGTACGTAAGCATTACGTTACCGAGTGAGAATGTTGGCATGTCATAGTTTTTTGACTCATCAAGGTTTTCCATAACATTGTCGCCTGTTTTCTTGTAATGAACGTTTTCGATACCGGAATCAATCATGTTGCGAAGCACTGGATCTGTGTTAAGCAAGTTTAGGAATTCCATTGCTTTTTCCGGATATTTCGAGTTAGCCGAAATAGCTTGCATCGAGCCCATAACAGACCAGTTGTAAATAAGCGCTTTGCTTGCTGGTGTTGAAACTACTGGGTAGCCATAGCTTGCAGACCATAGGTTGTCAGCGAAAGGCTGAGTTGTCGCACGGTCTGAGAACCATTTGCCAGTCGTTTGAACATCTGTCATCGAATCCATTGTTGCTGCTTCAGTTGGAATGTAGCCTGCTTTATAATATTTGTGCATTGTAGTCAACGCTTGTTTCATTTCTGGTGTATCTAGAACGTTAACCAATTTGTAATCCTTTGTATCAAGGGAAACAGCCATTGGAAGCTTCTCGATTACATAGTCATATGGCACGTAAGGCATTTGGTTTTTATCAACCGCGAAAGGATATACGCCTTGTTCGTTTTCTTTGATCGTTTTGAGCAATGGCTCAAGGCTCTCAAGTGTGTTTACTTTTGAAATATCGATTTTGTACTTGTCTACATACTGCTTGTTAAAGCGCCATACTTCTTGTGCTGGCAGCTCTTTGTTAGCAGGGATACCATAGTTGTGGCCGTCAATTTTGGAACCTTCAAGGAAGGCAGGATCAAGTGTATCGACGATGCCTTGACCGTGCGATTTCAACAAATCATCGATTTGCATGAATGCGCCTTTTCTTGCGTTCTGCACGTAGTCAAACGCCCATGAAGACGTAAACATAATGTCTACTGCTTCACCGGAAGCCGTCATAACTTGCAGCTTCTGTGAGTAATCGCCCCAGTCGATCATGCTCATTTTAACCGTAACACCAATTTTTTCTGCTGTATATTTGCTTACTTCCTGCATAACCTTGTCCACATCTTTTTGAGGCGTACCAATTGTGTACCAGAGCAGTTCTACTGGTTTCTCTGCAGTGCCTTCACCTTCGTTTTTGCTTCCGCCGCACGCGCTAAGCACGATTGACATGACCAGCATCAGCGCAAGCGCCGGCATAAATCTCTTTTTGTTTCTAATCATTGTAAGTCCTCCCTATGTCTAGTTACGAAGCACAATTCAATTGCGTAAGCATACGCTTACTTTATTGCTCTGACCTTAATTCGCGATGCGTTTTAGGGCTAACTTAAAAATAACGGATGTAACGGTTTTCAAATAGGGAACAAATTAAAGGTATGGTGTACAAATTAAAGAAAGAAAGGACAACTCCATCTTGCATTAGAGTAGTCCTTTGTAATCAGTCGGCGAAATGCCAACATATTTTTTAAATTGCTTGTAAAAATATCCAGTTTCCCAGTAGCCAACCTGAAGCGCAATTTCCTGCACCTTCAGATTCGTCTCCTTCAACATTTCCTTAGCCTTGCCTATTCGATATTTGTTTATGTACTCGGTAAAGGTTTCATTTGTCTCTTTCTGAAACAGATGTCCGAGATAAACAGGATGGATGTTGTATTGCTGGCTGAGCGATTTGAGCGACAGCGCCTGTGCATAGTTCTCATGCACATATCCAAGCAGCAGCTGAATGATCGGGCTTTTCACGTCGCGCATAAGCGAATCCACCGTCAAGGTAGCTGCTTCTTTGACGACGGAGGAGAGCCCTTCAATCGTCTCGGCTTGCATGATTTGCGTGAAACCTGCTTTGAACAGCTCAGGCTGATCTGCCTGCTTAATTTCTTTGAGCTCCATTTTGAACCGTATCATCATCTCAATGGCCATACTTTGAATATATTCCGGCGTAACGCCGTCCAGCGTCTGATAATGCTCAAATTCAGCATCGATTGCCGCATGAAGCTGCTCTAGTTCCTTCGCCTTAATCAGCTTCGAGAATAAGGACCAATTCAGCGGCTGCGACGTTACATTCTCAATGCTGTTCTTCTCCGATAACAAGCTATAGTCCAAAATAGCCGGCTCGTCGGATAATAAGAAATATTCCTGCGCTTTCTTCGCATGCGCGTAGCTTTGCGGCGCTCCCTCGCCTACCGCCTCCACACTGCCAAGTGAAATACGCATCGGGCTCGGAGCGAACCGTTTCTGCATATTTTCAAGCATGCTTATCGCCTTTTCCTTACCCTGCTCCTTGTCCTCCAGCATAAACACGATAACCAAGTCGCCATCAATGTCCACAAACGGCAGCATCGACGGATCTTCCATGGCAAGCCGCTGTACGGCTTCATAGGACGGCTCGAACTGACTTTCCGTTCGAATAATCGCAGTCACAAGATAAGGCGCATCCAGCCGGATTTCAAGCATATCGGTACGTTCGATCAGCTCATTTGGCGCAATGCGTCCAGTCAGCCACCGATACAATATATTATCCCTAAGAATGCGAATATCATAATCACTAAATAATCGGTCTGGCCTTGTTGTGTTCAATTTGTCGATTGTATTAGCCAGCGTCTCCTGCAGCTCGTCAATATTAATCGGTTTAAGCAAATAATTTTCCACACCAAGCTTAAGCCCTGACTTGATATAGTCAAATTCGTTGAAGCCGCTCAAAATAATGACCTTCAAATCCGGCCGGAATTGCCGTGCTTCCCGAATCAAAGTTAAGCCGTCCATCACAGGCATTGAAATATCCGTAAGCAAAATATCAGCTGATGACTCCTTCAACGCTTCAAGCGCATCTTGGCCATTTTCTGCTGAACCGACGATTTCAAGGCCAAACGCCGCCCAATCAATAATGTCGTACAAGCCTTCTATAATAAACGGCTCGTCATCTACAAGAAATACTCTATACATGCTGCGCCTCCTCTAGCACTGGGAATTCAATCGTTACGATCGTTCCGACGCCTGGCGTGCTGTTAATTTCAACACCATATTCCGTTCCATACAGCAGCTTCAGTCTCTCATGCACACTGCGAAGACCAAAGGAATCGCCGCTTTCCTCCAGCGTGTCCATCGACTCACGAATGGACGCGAGTCGCCCAGACGCTATACCTCTGCCATTATCCTCGACTTGAATTTGTATGCGATCCTCTATCTGCCGAACATTTATTTTCACTTGGTTATCCGGCCTGCGCGCTTCTAGACCATGTACAACGTAATTTTCAATGATCGGCTGAAGTGCCATTCGCATTATATTTTTGCTTGCCAAGCTCTGATCGCAATGAATTTCATAAGACAGCTTATCCTTATAACGAATCCGAAACAGCTCCAAATAGAGGCGCGAAGTCTCTAGCTCATCCTTGAGCGTGTTTTCACCTTTGGGCTGAACGAAGCTTTTGAATAACACCGATAAGCTGTATATCATTTCGCCTACGTCCTTCGCTCCTTGCGATACGGCCCGCATCCGAATCACTTCGAGCGTATTGTACAAAAAGTGCGGATTCACTCTAGCCTGCAGAGCAGCAAGCTCTGTATGCTTTTGTTTAATCTCCGCTTTATAGACGCGGTCGATATGCTTTGTCAGCTCGCCGAGCATATCGTTAAAGCTTCTGGAAATTTGCCCAAGCTCGTCCTCTTTCTCGTCTTGGATGCGTGCGGACAAGTCGCCGTTCTCCACTTTGCGCATAAATCGTATTATTTTATTCGTTCGTTTCGCGAAATTGATAACAACCAAGGTCGGAACTAGCAGCACCATAATGATACAAATGATACTAATCAATGTAATCGTGTGCTTCAAGCCTTGATAGGCAGCAGCTACCTCCGCCTTTGGCGCTACACCAACTACGGTATAACCCGCTTCGGTTTGCGTGAACATCTTGACATAAGATTCCTGCTCAAGCATCACAGTGTCATTTAAGGAATCAATTTTATCGATATAAGGGTACCGTTTACCATAAAAGTTGTCTGAGGAATCGAAGAGCACTTCCCCTGTTGGTCCGAGGACAAGAATGTAGCCCTTTAATTGCTCTTTATAGCTCTCAAGTGCTTTTTGAATCCGTTCTGAGTTGAAATAAACGAGCAGCTGCCCTAGGTTTTTCAACGTATTTTTGTCCGTAATGGGGACACGTATCGCGAATAGCTTTGGATCCTGCTGTCCAATTGCCGTTCGTACCCATGCATTCGGCAGCGTTACTTTACTTGCTTCCATCGCCATGGCATCCGGGATATAGGAATGTGCGGCATTCGTAGATATTAACTTCGTTACATGCCCCTGCTTGTATGCGTACAAAAACTGCTTTTCCGAGCTGTATAGCAGCAGGTTCTCGATATCGGCATCATTTTCAACCTTATTTTCAAAATAATCCAGCCCCTTCGGCATGTCGATATTAATAGAAGAGGCATACTGATCCAATTGATAATTGATGTAATCCTCGAATGGATTTTGAAGAAAGTAAGTAAGATGAAGGGATAAGGCTTCATTCCGATACACATCAAGCATAATGGACTCCACCGATTCAAATTTACGAGCCATGTAGCTATTCACGCTATCGATCGCTTTTTTCTGATTTTCAAGCTCATTGCGTACAATCGATTCTGACATGACATTAAACATAAAATACGAAAAGGTTACGATCGTCACTGTTGTGATCAATGCAAACAACAAAATCATTTTCATGAAAAGATTATTTTTGACATAGTTGTGGTACAAGCTTTTTGCCTTCAAAATAAGCTCCTTTCCCGTGAATGATCGTTGCTCTATAGGTTGATCGGAGTTCACGATATGGGGTACAAGGTTTAATAATACTTCAGTATGATTTGCTGGCACAAGTATGCTCCTTAATAATCGGCAATTGAAGGGTACGGTTGAATGGCGCCTCGGAAGGGGCGTATAATGTAAAGGTGAGAGAATCCGCAAGATTGGAGATGAGAGCATGACAATTGGTAAAATGCTTCGAAATGTTTCCGTCGGACTGATATTCGGCATACTGGCCATTGGGTTACTGCCGTTTCTGGTCATCTTTAACTGGGCGGAGATGCTCAATCTTGTCGAACTCGAAACCTCGCCATTATTTATGCTTCTTGGACGATTTATTAGACCGACCGTTCGCAAGAAAAGCATGAACAGCGTGAACAGCATGGACAGTCAGGAACACAAACAAGAGCTCAATCAATAAACTAACAGCAGCCTAAACCGTTTGCATGAACGGAGACCCGGGAGAGCACCTTATTTTGGTGGCATTCTTCCGGGTCTTTCTTTCTCGCTTAAACGAGCGATTTATAGTAAAATGGGGCGATGCAACACTATACGATTATGAGGTGCCCTTATGTCCATTAGCTTCACAACATCCATTATCAGCCGCTTAAAAAGAGAAATCGCTGACATGCAACAGCAAACCAGCAACGATAAAAGCAAAAAAGAGAAAGCTCTCTCTAAAATAAAACAACTGCAAAAAAACATCAAAATGAGCTCTTCCCCCACCGACCTTAGCAGCAAGATGACTCAAATTACGAAATTAAACGAAGAAGTAGCCAGAATTGATGCTTCGCAGGCTGCTTTAACTAAACAATTAGCTGCAAAAAATGCAGAGCTTCGGCAGCAGCTTGCCAAAAACGAGCAAAAAAGCGAAAAATAGCTTTAGCATAGAGACCTTTCACAAGTTCAAATGAGCTTGCGAAGGGTCTTTTTGTTATCGGCTTGATATGGTGAGATTGTCCATTCCTCGTATACTTTAACCAAACGCGCGCATCCTATGGAAAAAAAGCAGGGCGGGGATTGTATGCATACAGTTTGGAAAGGTGCGATTAGCTTTGGATTGGTTCATGTGCCTGTAAAAATGTTTACAGCAACAGAAGATAAGGATATTCATTTCCGCCAAATACATAAGGTTTGCGGCATGCCTATTTCCTATGTGAAGACTTGTCCTCACTGCGATGAAGCCGTTAAACCAGAGGATATCGCTAAAGGTTTTGAATACGAGAAGGACAAGTTTGTCCTCTTTAATGAAGAGGAGCTTGAAGCGCTAAAGCCTGAATCTGCACGGGTTATTCAAATTCTCGACTTTGTCGATTTAACGGATATCGATCCTCTCTATTATCAAAAAGCTTATTACCTCTCTCCCGACATGTCAGGGGCTGGAGCTTATACGCTGCTGCTTGAAGCGATCAAGCAAACAGGTAAAATCGGCATCGCCAAAATATCGATCCGCAGCAAAAGCAGCTTGGCCGCGATCCGCGTTGTCGGAAACTGCTTATGCATGGAGACAATGCATTATCCAGATGAAATTCGGCCGCTAGCAGAAGTGCCTAACCTACCTGGGCTTGCTAATGTCAATGAAAAGGAACTGCAAATGGCAAAACAGCTCATTGAGCAGCTGTCTGAACCGTTTCATCCTGAAAAATATACCGATGATTACCGGGCTGCCATGCTTGAAGCTATTCAGCATAAAATGGCGGGCGAAAGCGTTGATATGGTTTCGGCTCCGGCTGTTGGACGGACGAATGTCATTGACTTGCTGGCTGCGCTGCAAGCTTCCCTCGAAGCTGCCAAAACACCGCCTGCTGCTCCAAAGAAAAGGAAGAGCACTACTAGAAAAGCGAAGGATGCCGGATAATGAACACGATGTCTTTGCTTCCTCTGCCGAAGGTGCCCATGGCACCAGTTACTTCACCCGATATCCCTACTGGCTCGGAGTGGGGATATCAAATCAAATGGGATGGCGTTCGCACGCTCGCTCGATTAGATGGCAGCGGCGGTGTTGAACTATTTTCCAAACGAGTAGAGCCGAGAAATACCACTTTCCCTGAAATTGTAGCTCTCTTGTCGCCGCTGCGTGTTGGGCCTTGCATCCTTGATGGTGAAATCGTCTATTTTGACGGTACTCGTCCAAACTTTCAGCGCAGCCGCCTAGGTGTACAGAAAAGGTCAGGCAAAGATGATCTTTTATTCGTCATGTTTGATATGCTCAATGATAACGGTGAAGATTTGCGCAGCTTTCCCTTCCGTGATCGTTACAGCCGGCTTGCTGCCAAGTTTCCTGAAAAATCGCCGCGCCTGTTCGTCACCGACTTGTTTGATGATGGTCAGTCCTTATGGGAATGGCTTATCGAACGGGAGTGGGAAGGGCTCATATCGAAGCGTCTGGATAGTCCTTACAGCGAGGGCAAAGGCCATAAGGATTGGTTCAAGAAACGAAAGGAAGTACGAATCGTCGCGGACGTTGTTGGGGTGAAATTAAGGGATGGCCTTGTGTCGAGCCTCGTGCTGCAATATGAAAATAAATATATTGGGCATGTGTCGGGGCTCGACAATGCATCAAAAAAACTGTTGCTCCAGTTTATGCATGACCACCCGGGAGATTGCCCCTTCCCTTCGCTTTCGCAAGGCATGAAGAAATCCGACGTAGTCTGGCTTGCCGTACATTTCCCATGCAGGGTGACCGCACTCGAGTTTACGGATACGGGCCTGCTTCGCCAACCGAAACTGCTAGGTTTCGGTGCGGGAGACGGCGAGGTTTAGCGCTGATGAAAAGTTTAATCGGACGATTAAAGAGGAGGTTGCCCCACAAGGTCATACTACTTGCGGGACAACCTCCTCTTACACTTTTCCGCCCAAACCCGACAAATACCCCACTATGCGTCGATTCAGTAAAGATAGCGCTAGAATCTAGACCTATTTTCAACAAACATGAGCTTTTCAAGGAAATAGGACTAAAAAGTAGGCTTATTTCTACTCGCAACCCGCCAAATGCCCCACTATGCGTCGATTCAGTAAAAATAGCGCTAGAATCTAGACCTGTTTTCAACAAACTTGAGCTTTTCGCGGAAATAGGTCTAGAAAATTGTGTTATTTCCACTCATAACCCGCCAAATGCCCCACTATACGTTGATTCAGTAAAAATAGCGCTAGAATCTAGACCTATTTTCAACAAACTTGAGCTAGTCGCAGAAATAGGACTAGAAAATAGGCTTATATCCACTCATAACCCACCAAATACACCACTATGCGTCGATTCAGTAAAAATAGCGCTAGAAACTAGACCTATTTTCAACAAACATCAGCTTTTCGCGGAAATAGAACTAGAACCTAGGCTTATTTCCACTCATAACCCGCCAAATGCCCGACTATACGTCGATTCAATAAAAATAGCGCTAGAATCTAGACCTATTTTCAACAAACATTAGCTTTTCGCGGAAATAGGTCTAGAAAATAGTCTTATTTTGAATGACAGACTTCCACCTGTGCTTCATGCGCATGCGTCCACTAAACTAACTAGAGCCACACCGATACCACAAAGCAACTTCCCAATCCAGCTACTCCTTAAGTCCTTCATATATCGCGTGGAGCAAACGGTGCGTTTCATCGCAGCTGTATTCCCAGAACATTACGCCGCCAAGCTCACTCGCCTTAACATACTCGCATTTATGATGCAGCGATTGTTCGTCGTCATAGGAGATAAAGCTGCTTCCGTCGTAGAGGTATGGCGCCTTCGCTTCGTCGTCCCAATATCGAACATAATTGTTTTTATTGATGTATTCCGCTGCAAGCTTGGTGAAATCTGGTCCATATCCGCCTGTGCTGCCCGCCATTTGATGAAGCCCATTTGCGCGATTAGGAACGTTATGCCAAACCCGAGTATAAAACGCCGCGCCTATAACGATCTTTTCCTTCGGCACGCCTGCTCGGATGAACAAATTAACGGATGCATCCGTACTGATGCGGAATAAATCTCCGGTTGGTGTATACAGATTCGTATGATGCCCCGTTAAAATTTGAAATCCACCGCGCATATCGTAGGTCATCAGCTGAACAAAATCCAAGTATTGCTGGACTTGATCCATTTCTGTACCGTCTACATAATATTGGTCCGCGCCTGCCGCAATCGTAAGCAAATAATGTTTTCCGTCACTTGCGCCCTTCTCGTCCAAAGCTTCGCGGATGGTTTTGAGCAGCAGAGTGAAATTGGTCTTATCATCTGGACTCGACGCTATGCCCGCTTCACCATAACAAGGATACTCCCAATCGAGATCGACTCCATCAAATGGATAGTTGGTTAATACACGAACCGCCGAATCTGCGAAGCGGCTTCTCCCTTCAGCAGTAGATGCAGCTTCAGAAAACCCGCCTGCGCTCCAACCGCCAACAGACAATAATATGGTCAGCTCTGGATGCTCGTGTTTAATCTTGCGAAGAACATCAATATGCTGCAAATGCTCTGTAATAATTTCATCATTGCGCACATGGCCAAATGCCACATTCAAATGGGTAAGCTTCGTTAAATCTTCACGCGTCATGTCTGGAAGCTTTGAATCTGATGCATAACCCGCCACAATATATTTTCGACTTGCCATTACGTATCACTCCGTTTCGTTGGTTGCTGCCATATGCTAGTGAGAATCTGCAATGCTTCTTTCCCTGTACCGATCTTGTATCCTGATGCTGTATAACGAATTTGATCTTGGCCATCCAGTACGAGCAGATGCGGGAAACCCGCTTCGCTAGCTGGCGGCACTGCTATAAAGTCCGGCAAAGACGCGTAAGTGGAATCACGAACAAACACGGTACGCGAAGGCAACCCCTTATAACGAGAAGGATCAAAAGATGCCGTCCATTCGGAATCACCTACGACAAGCACAATCGGCGCTCCAAGTTCGGTCAACGGCTCAGCAAGCTCGCTGAGTTCACGGAATAAATGTTTGGTAGGCTCGCGCTCCGGCTCCAGCCAAGCAACAATTGCCCCATTCATGCCGATAAGCTCACCAATCGATTGGTCTGAACCATCGAGCATCGTAAACGTATCGTTTCTGTTTAGCGCCCCGAGTACTGGAATACCTTGCTTCGCACTTCGGAAAGTCAGCGGAATATCCATTTGTTCTCCTGCACGCAACTCGAAATAGGTAAAGCGAACGCATGCGGTACCATCTTTTAACCGAATACCTGTGGTCAATCGATAGCTGCCTTGCGCAAGCTCGAACAGCTCATCGTAAACATCAGATTTACCATTAGGGTAAACTAGCGTTTTATATATGCCGTTCTCCAGCCGGGCGAACGTGAAGTTCTCAGAGTACGAAGCTGCCTTAGCTTCATCGGATGACTCGTTATCTTTAAGAAGCCGCAGCTTGCCGTTTACCTTCTGCTCCAATTGCTGCAACGCTCGATTTGCAAATAATGCATCCTGCCAGCCAACGTTAGCCATCGCCATGTATTGCGGCTTTTGCTCACTTGGATGCAGACGTGCTGGAATGCCTATGCTACGGCAGATCGCCACAAACATAATATTGAGAGAAGCCTGATCCCCTTTCTTGATCTTAAAGGTTCCAACTGGGTTGCCTCTGCCCTTCAGATTAGGAAGATCCTCCCACAACGACCACTCTGAATCCAGATGGCGTACAAGCTCAGCTGTATTTTGCCGGTACAATGCCACTTGTGCTTCAGTGAACACCTCTTGGAAAAAATGCTTATAAGGTACGATCATTTCATATAACACTCGCGGACAAAGGATATACCGCGAGAAGATGTCTTCGGGAAGCTCACCGCGCTGTGTCAGAGAACCGATTAGATGATCGTCAAGCTCCTTGCGGAACGTATCGGAAAGATCCTTCTCGTTCAAGCTCTCCAGCAGCTTAAGCGGCCATTCTCCAAATTCAGCAGAGCGTTCCTGCAAGAAAGCTGCGATCTCGCGGCTATTTCCCCGTGCCTTGCGCAGCACATCCCACACTCGCTCCTGCGGAAGACCAGCAGCCGCGGCAATATCCGACGCCTGCGCTTCGCTTAGGAATGTTTGTTCATAGCCGCTGCGGATGCCCGTGCCTTCTTCCAGGCGGCTATTATGCCGCTGAACCTTCTCCTCGGAAAGCACATCGAGAGCTTTGCCATTACGTTCAGGAGGTGGAACCATATCAAAGTCAGTTATCCCTTCGGGCTGCTGCACTTGATCCAGAACGATCTCGAAGCGCACACGATCACTAACTGTAACCTTCTTTTCTCCCCACTTGCCATCCATCACAGCACGAATCAACAGATCTCCGTAGCCTGTCTTAAACGCAGCCTCACCCAGTTCGTTTGTCTTCAGCTCAGCAATCGGATAAAATTCAGCCATATTATAGAGCTCAAAATAAACATTCGCGCCGCTGACCGGTTCGTTCAGCTCATCCTTCACAGCGACAGTAATGCTTCGAGTAGGCGCATAACCCTCAAGCAAATTAATTTCTGTAAACCAATTATCCGCAAGCGTAATATCCTCAGGGCCCGGGTAATTTGCGAATACCCGAGTATTGATCAGCATTGCCCGCCGCGCTGGAGGAGTGAACCAGCCTTGATCAAGGCGAGCTTCCGGCTCACAGGCGCCGATATAGTGCCACTGCCCGTCAGCCCAAGCTTCTACCCAAGCATGGTTATCGTCACAATGCGCCCAGCGCGGGGTGTACACTTGGCGAGCAGGAATGCCAATGCTCCGAAGCGCTGCAACAGCAAGTGTCGATTCCTCACCACACCGGCCTCGAGCATTTCGAATCATCGTAAGCGGCGAGATCGTCCGCAGATCGCTGCCAATGTAGTTCGCCTTCTCATGGCACCAGTAGTTCGTCTCCAGAATCGCATCCTCCATCGACAAATGCGCAGTACGCTCCGCCAGTTCACTGTACAAGATACCGCGTGAATCCTCGATGTTTTCCGTGTTCACACGGTAGGGCAACACAAAATGCAGGAAGAGATGATCCGGCACCCGTTTCCCCCAAGGCACTTTTCCCCGAATGTCCAGCGTCTGCCGCACATGGCTTAGAAATAACGTACCGTCATAATCAGCCATATCATTTACAGGCATATAGGCGTACAAATATTTAAGCGCCCATGTCTCTTCATCCGTTAGCGGCTGCTGAAAAATATCAAACAGCTCATGCTCTCTCGCCTTAGCAAGCAGCTGCTTCTCACGAAACTTGCGTTCAATCAGCTCCATCGACGCTTGCTCTAATGAGAATACAGAGGTTTGCAATGTCATGCGTACTCACTCCTTCCATAGCTTTCCGTCTTGCCTAATGCAGAAGCTCGACTTCCCGTCGCTAGACGGCGTTGTGATTTGGAACATGGAGCGGGTCGTCTCAATGGCAGGCAATATGCTCCACTGCTCTCCGCCATGCATCAGCGATTCCGCATCAGCAGTAAATTCACCGTGACTTGCAAAGTAATTGCGCTCACGATAATAGAGCTTGCGCAGCTCCCACTTTATGCGTTCATCCGGCGGCTGTGCGAACGAATCAGGACCATCTTCCCCTGCAAACATGACATAACCCCATAGCTCAGGATAATGCATATTAACAAGTCCCATCGGAGACCATACCCAGTTGTCCTCTGGATAGGATTTGCCCGTATCCGGGTTGATGATCTTGCGGTATTCGCCATCCTTCACTTCAACGCGCCATTCAACGCGGGAGAAATTGACGCGCCAAAACTCGCCATTTACTGGCGCTCTGCCTTCAGGCGCGCATTCGCGCAAGCTTTTCCAAGGCATCGCTACTTCAATGCTCCACTTCCGATTCGCTGCTTCCGGCCGATTCAGCTCGCCGTCAATATGTACAGCTGTCTGAAGCCCGCTAATGTCCCAGCCGTTAATCGGCGGACCACCGTCACGGTATGGCTTAACCAGCAGCAGATCCCACACGGTGTTCAGCGCGTTAATTTCAAACTCATAATAATTGTGGCTGTCGCCATCGGGATCAATAAATATTTCAAAATCATTATCATAAAAAATGACCGAATCCCGCTCCGTCAATGTCGCCCAAATCTCGTCTTCAATCAATTCTGCCGCAAAATAGAAATAGTCGTCATCCCACAGCATTTTCACGCGGGTCTGCTTCGCAGGTTTTGGCCGAAGATCGCCTTCGATATCTACAAAATCGTCCGTCCAGTCCGCTGCTGCCCAGAACGGCTTATCTACTCGCCCGTCAAGAATGAGCGGCTCCGCCGCGCGGCGACATACATAATGTTTGGGTGCATATTCGATGTTCGGCTCCTGCAATCCGCTTAAATTCATGTTATCCCTCCGTTTGAATTACTATGAATCTTTGAAAACGATGAAGCTCGCTTAAAGTACACATTCATGCCAGAAGCGGCGCAGGTTGTCCATCGCAATGCGGGAGGCGGATTTGCACTCTTCCATGCCTTCGAATTCGATCGTCATATAACCATCGTAACCCGATTCCTTAATAAGCTTGACGATTTTACGGATCTCAATATCCCCTTGACCTACAATCGCCCCGCGCAGGTAGTTGCCGTTCGAGGTCAAAAACCAATCACCGTCACCCGGATGCTGATCATATGGACGGAAGTAGAAATCTTTGAAATGGATAAGCGATGCATAAGGCAAGTTTTTCTTAACGCCGATGATCGAATTCTCATCTACGCACATAAAGTTGCCAATATCGAGAGTCGTCTTGAAATTCGGCCGGTCTACCGCATAAAGAACACGTTGAACCCGGTCGCTGGACTGTACGCTGAAGCCATGATTCTCTATCGTCGTTGTAATGCCGTATTGCGCGGCATAGTCCGCGATGAGCTGGCTGCCCTTCACCATGAGATGAAGGTTCTCCTCGAACCACTGAATCGTCATCTTCTCCGGCGGAATGGTGAAGGCGGTTACATCATGCCGCATATGATTCATGCCGAGTCGATGCACAAGATCAACATGCAGCTTGACCCGCGCGACCTCCTCTTCAAACAATTGCTCCGTATCCTGCACGAAGTTCGCCGGCATCGAATAGTTGGAGAGGGCAATGCCAACCTCCTTTGCTTTCTCGCGTACAGCATCCGCCAGCTCAGGGTTGTCAACGAGCGTATAGCCATATGGAACAATCTCCATATGCTCGCCGCCGTTATCGGCTATCCAAGAGATGGCATCAAGAATGCTCATCTCTCCCGATTTTATGGCGCTTAGCAAGCTGTAAGAACTTAATCCAATTTTCATCGTTTCTTCCTCCTAAGTAGACAGATCACTTGATTAGTTATGCGTTACAACTGCGCCTGAACCACCATACATATCAAGCTCCTCATCAAATTCCAGCTTAAGCACGGTCACTTGCTTGTGAGTGTCTTCCGCTGTCAGATGAATCCATGTCGTCCCCGGAATATTGAACCACGGCACCCCGCCATGAATTTCATGCGTAAGCTCTTTGCCGGAATGCAGCACCGTAATCTTTTTGACCTTGTTGCATAATCCCTTTAGGCATACATTCTCTTTCGGATCATCATACACAAACAGATACAATGACTTTTTATCTTTGGATATGGTGCTGCCGCCCAAATAATAGCGGGTCATAATGCCTTCATCAGTCCCAAACACCGCTTCTTCGTGCGTTCGAATCCATTCGCCTAATCCCAGCAAAATATCCTCTTGCCGTTTATCTACCGTTCCATCCTCCATCGGCCCGATATCAAGCAGCATGTTGCCTCCCAAGGTAATGCAATCACAGAACATTCGAATGATTTGATTTAATGATTTATATTTATCGTCCGTCGGCACATACCCCCACGAACTATTAATGGTTGTGCAAAACTCCCAAGGCCCCTCCGGCCGCGTTATCGGAATCCCTTGCTCCGGTGTCTTGTAATCCCCGTAACCTTGCAGGCGCGAGTTGATAATAATGTCTGGGTTAAACGATTGCAGATATTGCTTGAATTCGGGCAAATTCCACTGCTCAGCGCTGCGTTCCCAATCGCCGTCGAACCAAAGAAGATCAACCTTCCCATAGTTCGTTAAAACCTCCCGCAGCTGATCATTGTTAAACTTCAGAAAAGCATTCCACTTTTCTTCATCCTGAACACCATCTATCGGGCTCGAAAATTTGTTAACCTTAGACAAGTCATCCGGCACCTTGCCGCCTTCAAACACAGATGGATAATCGGGATGCGACCAGTCGATAAGTGAATAATACATCCCAAGTCGAATCCCTCTTTTCGTGACGGCTTCCGCATATTCCTTGATCAGATCCCGCTTTGCCGGCGTTTTTTTCACAACGCTAAGGTCACTGTACTGTGTATCAAACAATGCTACGCCATCGTGGTGCTTGGTCGTAAGCACTGCGTACTTCGCTCCCGATTGCTCAATTAAATCAGCCCATTTGTCCGCATCGAACTTCGAAGCCGTAAAGCCGTCCAATTGTTTCATATAATCGTCATAGCTCATTCTTCCGTTATAGAACGACCATGACTCCGATACACCATCTACTGCATAAATACCATAATGTATAAAAATACCTAGCTTAGCTTCCTTAAACCATTGCTGCATAGCAGACTACCCCTCTCGATTAACGAATCCGAAACACATGCGCGATTGGTGCTTGTTCTGAGTATTCATTCACTGGCAAACGGACAATAATGCCGTTTTCTGCTTGGCTGTACTGCAAATGGTCTTGTCCACCTACGAGATCAATCTGGCTGAAAGACTTCTGTATAGGGAGGTATAATTCCTCTTTCACAGCTTCTTTTTCATCCTTGTACAAATAAAAGGCATAAGCCGTATCTCCTTTTCTCGTAAAGTGGCAATTGTCAGCAGAAAAAGGCTCACAAATTCGTGTTCCATAGATTGCCTCACCATAAACCTTCAACCAATCGCCCATCCCTTTGATACGGCTAATGGCTGTAGTCGACAACCTGCCGTCAGGCTGTGGACCAACATTCAATGCCAGGTTTCCGCCTTTCGCAACGATTTCAACGAGCAGATGGATCAGCTGTCGAACCGTCTTGTACTTGTCCTCATAACGGAAGGAGAATGAGGTGCCCATTGTAATACAGCTCTCCCAAGGCACGTTAAGCGGACGCTCAGGCAATGTCTGCTCTGGTGTTATGACATTTTCATAAGGGCCGCCGACCGTGCGGTCAGCCGAGAGCAGCCAAGGCTGAATTTCCCGCGCCTTCTCAACCACCTCGCCTAATCGGATGTTTTGATCGCGGTAATCGTTAACCCAACCTGCATCGAGCCATAACATATCGATGCGGCCATATTTCGTCATCAACTCCATAATTTGCGCATGGGTGAACTGCACGAATTGCTCCCACAAATGTGGATATTGCTTCGGGTCATAGGAAGGCCCCCGCGCGGTAAACGACCCACGCTCCATGCCTGGCGCCCAGTAATATGGCGTATGCCAATCTGCCTTCGAGAAGTATGCTGATATAGCTAAGCCCTTTGCGCGGAAAGCATCAAACAGCTGCTTGCAAATATCGGCGTACTTATGCGAATGGAAAGGACAATCAGGGCTCGTAATCCGGTAATCCGTCGTATGGGTATCCCACATGCAGAAGCCATCATGATGCTTGGTTGTAAAATTCAAATACTTAAAGCCATTCTCCGCAGCAAGATCTGCCCATAGCTCAGGCTGAAAGCGAAGCGGGTTAAAGGTTTTGTTTAGCCCAAAATACTGCCGCTTCAATTCCTCTGCGTCTACATTCCAATCGATGCCATCGCGTGACCATTCCTCATCCTTGTCACTCAGCGCCCATGATTCAACTACACCTAACTGTGAATAAGGCCCCCAGTGCATCATAAGGCCCAGCTTCTGATCCTTGAACCACTCTAGCCGCTCCTGCAGAAGCGGGTCCTCTGGCTTCACCCATTGCTCTTCACTGCTGTAATTGTGGACACCCTGCTCAACAACTTGCTCTAGTTCTTCTGTCGTCTTTATTTCGCTCATGGTTACCTCCAAGTATAGTAGGACTTTTGTAAGCGGTACGTTCATTGCCTTCTTCTGCTCTATGTCCAAATTGTAAATTTGTTGCTATGATTAGTAGCGACGAAAAGGATTGATCGATCATAGGGGGCAGACGATATGAAACGAAACTACTTCAAATCCAAACTGTTTTTAAAATACATCTGGTCCTACTTGTTTATTTTGCTTATCCCATTAGTACTTATGACGATATTTATCTATCAAAACGCAGTGTCCAATCTACGTACTGAAATTGAGCAATCTCGCCTCGGCCAGCTCACGCAAGCCAAAGTTATTGTTGACGGCCGGATGAAGGAGCTAAGTGAAATTGCTTCACGCGTCTCGTATGACAAGAGGCTGACTCCGTTTCGGGTTCACGATTCTTATTACAGCGGTGAAGCGATACAAGCACTGGATCAATACAAAGCGACCAGCTCTATCATTAGCGAGATGTTCTTGTATTTTCACAAGGATGAAAATATTTATTCCGCGAAGGGTCTATCGAGCATGGATGTATTCGCAAACACCTTTACCTTTCACAATTGGAGCAAAGACACTATTTTTCAAGATTTGAATATGGTTAAATATCCAACGATGCGTCCAGCTGACACCGTAGTCCTAAGCGCTAATTTGCAGGATTCTATGCTCGCTTATCTTGTTC
>NZ_JBFTSN010000017.1:0-45285 GCF_056400045.1 Paenibacillus sp. 01L418 | reverse complement strand
AATATGCTCGAGCACTTTAAGCAAAATGGACCAATCCAAATCAGTAGAACGAGGCTGATTTCTAATATCATGAAGAATAGTATGTATTTCATTAATCATGTCGTCTGATAATCTCTCAAGCATTTCCGGAATATCTCGGTAATGAAGATAGAAAGTAACACGATTGATGGTCGCGCGTTCCGCAATACGATTCACCGTTATTTTTTCTAGATCCGTCTCCTGCAGCAAATCTACAAAGGCATCTCGAATTAATTGACGCGTGCGAAGTACACGTGGATCCATTCGCGGTGATGTTGTTGACATAGGTACTCATTTCCTTTCCCTACAAATGATTTAAACGACAAGAATAGTTATTTATGTAGTTTATTCTCGGTATAGACGACAGAATCTGATGATCTGTAAACTAATAAACATTTTCAAAAAATCTGTAGTTTGTAAATTAGGCGCGATGTAATTATAATCTTTTACATTGAGTTTATTATACTACAAAGTGTTTATTAAATTCACGAACAATTTGAAGGGATTGAACATCATGAGTACAAGTTTAGCTTTTGACAGTAATTCAATTAAGAAAGGTCCCTTATTGTTTGTCATGATACTGGGTGCGTTCATCGCAGTTCTGAATCAGACGATAATGAGCGTGGCGCTGCCAGAGTTGATGATTGACTTTAGCATTGAGGCTTCTACAGCGCAGTGGCTGACAACCGGATACATGCTGGTTAACGGGGTACTTATTCCAATCACTGCATTCCTCATGCAGCGTTTTACGACCCGTGAGCTGTTTCAGTCTTCCATGATCATTTTTCTCGTCGGTACGATTGTTTCGGCAGTTGCGCCTAACTTCGACATTTTGCTAACTGGCCGCCTTATTCAAGCCGCTGGAGCGGGGATTATTATGCCGCTGTTAATGAATGTTATTCTGACCGTATTTCCTCCAGATAAGCGCGGAGCTGCCATGGGAATGGTTGGATTGTCTATTATTTTTGCTCCTGCAATTGGACCTGCAGTCGCTGGTTATATCATGGAGCATTATTCATGGCGTACGATGTTTTATGGAATGCTTCCAATTGTCGTCCTCATTATTGTAGTTGCTTATATTTTCCTGAAAAATGTAGCTGAACGAACCTATCCTAAAATTGATATTTTCAGCGTCATTCTGTCAACAGTCGGATTTGGTACCGTTCTTTATGGCTTCAGCAGTGCTGGAAGCAAAGGCTGGTCAAGCGCGGAAGTGATTGCATCGATTGTTATTGGTGTGGTTTCCTTGATTTTGTTTACATGGAGACAGCTGATTTCGAAGGATCCGCTTCTTGATCTAAGAGCGTTTAAATACAGCATGTTTTCTCTTACCACCATTATTAATATTGCTGTAACCATGGTCATGTATGCAGATATGATGCTGCTTCCGCTCTATTTGCAGAGTGCACGTGGATACACCGCTTTGGAGTCAGGGCTGCTTATGCTCCCTGGTGCGCTTCTAATGGGACTTATGATGCCGGTAACAGGAAAGCTATTCGACCGGTTTGGGGCAAAATGGCTGTCCATCATCGGTATGGCTATTACGATCATCACAACCATCGGCTTCGTTAATCTGACCGATTCGACTAGCTATACGTATTTAGTGCTGATGTCCACAGGACGACGCTTCGGTATGGCAATGTTCCTGATGCCAATCACTACGGCGGGTCTGAACCAACTGCCAGCAAGACTAAATGCGCACGGTACTGCAATATCTAACACCATCAAGCAGGTAGCTGGCGCAATAGGTACTTCTCTGCTTGTTACGGTTATGGCTAGCCGGACAAAGGCACATCTTCTAGATATGTCTGCAGCAGGCGACGCGGCTAATTTTTCGAAGGAGCATATTATGATGGAGGCTTCTATTCAAGGTATTAACGATGCGTATCTTGTCATCATTGGAATCGGAGTAGTAGGTCTGGTGCTTTCCTTCTTCATTAAGCGTGTAGGGCAAGCCGAGGAAGTAGAAGAAACTAAAATAGCTCTGAACCGAAAAACAGCTGTTGAGGCGTAAGGAATAACGGTAGTCAAGTTTCCTAAATGTTTGCTCATTACAAATTATTAAGAAGAGCCTCGTGACTACTCACGAGGCTCTTTTTTGGCTTGAAATCATCTAACTGGATTCGCGTAAGCATGCTGTTTTTAAATAAGCAGCAAAGCTCTTAATATTCATCCGGATATGCCGATTATTGCCTTCAAGCTTGCTCATCATAATGCCGCCCTGCATGATGGAAAGGGAGAAGGTAGCCAGCGCCTCTATATCAAGGTCTTCTTTGAACTCACCGCTTTGCACACCTTCGGATATAATTTTTCTTTTGGCTTCCAGCGTACCTTGCAATGCTTGCTGGGCTTTCTCGCGTAGGCCTGGATGACTGTCGTCGCTTTCGATAGCAGTGTTGAGGAGGGGGCAGCCCCCGATGAAGGGAGGCGCTTCAACGACTTTCTCGTATATATTTAAATATGCCAGCAGCTTGCCAGAGGCCGTTTCCTGCTGACTGATTGCATGAGCAAGCTGAGCCCCAACAATACGCCCGGCATAACTAAAGGCTTCATATGCAATCTCATCTTTACTGGAAAAATGACGATAAATGCCGCCTTTCTTAATGCCTGTCAACTCTGTTATATCAGATAAGGATGAGCCCGAATATCCCTTTTGGTTAAAAAGTTCAGCGGCTTTCGTTATGATGTAATGGCGTGTCTTTTCACCTTTCTCCATCGTCATCCCCCTCGTACGTAACTGTATTTGTACACGTAGTATATCAAACGAATTTGCACTCTTGCAAAACATAACATCTATGTTATCATAAAAGATACCGAACGGTATCTTTTATGAGCGGCAGGGGTGAAACGATAATGGGCACAACATGGTTTAAGGAATCCAGCTATGCATGGATTGGATTAGGGTCTCTTTGGATTATTGGATTTATTGGTGCATTGACCAGGTTCAGCATGTCTTTTTTTCAGGTGCAAATAGCAATGGATTTACAGATTAGCAGGGGATTTATTTCGATGGCATGGTCGACTAATTTATTAATTACAGCGATATGCGCTCCTTTGGGTGGCTGGCTTGTAGATCGTTACGGTGCAAAAAGGATATTGTTTATAAGTGCAGTCTTGAGTACCTTGGGTACTGGCGTTGTCGTGTTAGGGAACCAGCCTATCTTGTTTTTCATTGGATATGGTGTAATCTCTGGTTTAGCTGGTATTGGGCTGACGACAAGTTATATATTGATGTTTGAATGGTTTAGGCATCATCGTGCTAAAGCAATGGCACTGCTTGGGAGTGCTTCCTCTGTAGGATTAGCGATTATTACGCCAATTTTCGTATCCGCGGGATGGCTGACTTGGAAGGATGCCTTTATGGCTTCTTTTGCCCTAGGAATAGTTGTGACATTACCTGTTATTTGGCTTGGAATTAAGAGCTCTCAACAGCAAAATATAAATAAAGCTCAAACGGATCATCCAGTAGAGGGCGTAGAGCATGATATACCGCTTAAAGTAACAACATCACCTAAGAAATTTGTCTATCTTCCTATCTTTGTCGTTGTCGCTATTGCGCTGTTTACCTGCGGTATTAATATGGGTTCCGTCGAAATGAACTTGGTAGCTATACATCAGTTGGCAGAAGTGTCACCAAGTATGCTCGCCTTATCCATGAGTATACTTGGCATTATGGAAATTACGGGGGCTCTCATTTGCGGCTATTTTCTAGATCGATACAATAAATTAATGATGATGTCCATATTGTATGGCATACGTATTTTGGGTTTTGTTTTCCTCTTTATGCACTTGGGAAGCTCACCCATTGTATTTGCAATCGCGTTCGGAATTACTTACTTAACCGCAGTACCGGGAGGAATCCTTGTCATTAATGAATTTGCAAAAGGAAAAGGAAAACATACGGGAGTCCTTCTTCTATTCCATCAGGGAGGTGGTATAGTGGGGGCTTTAATTGGAGGCTTATCTTTCGATTATTTTGGGAGTTATCAGAACCTGATTGCCGTTGACATTCTAATCTGTATCCTCGTAACGCTGGGGTACTTCATATTATTTACGACCCATAAACGGAAGCTTCGAATCCCCAATAATAAGGTTGCAGCAAGCAAGGCGCTTTGAATTATTTTAAGGGCAGGTGCGCTTTAAAATTGGCTTTCTAGATGATATGCTGAACCGTAAAGCGGTACTGATGAAAGGATAACGAAATGAAAAGCATATTGTTTAAGTATATGACTAAATTCACGTCTCTTAGCGATGAGGAACAACAGGCTATCGTTGATGACATCCTTATCGAGGAATATAAAAAGGGAACAGTACTCCTTAGACAAGGAGATGTTCCCACAAAGTGTTATTTCGTGCTGAAGGGCATTGTCAGACAGCACTTAATAGATGAAGCGGGAAAAGAGGTTACATCGAATTTTTTCACAGAAGAGCAAGCCGTATCGATTTTTAATCGTCATCAGCAAAATAAGCCGTCCGCGTACACCTTAACTTGCCTTGAAGATTGTATATTGGTGGTTGGGGAGCTCGATGATGAAAAAGGCATGTTCAATAAACACTTACAACTCGAATCAATGGTACGCATAATGGTAGAAGAAAATCTGGGTGAGGTGCAAGATGAGTTGACATCATTCATTGCTTCTGCACCTGAAGAACGCTACAAAGCGCTATTACGAAAAAGGCCTCATCTCGTCGATCGTGTACCCCAACATCAATTGGCAAGCTATCTTGGCATAACGCCAGAGTCATTAAGCAGAATCAAGAAACGGGTCAACACCAGCGATAGTTAAGGAAGCTATTTTTCACTTTTGGGAAGTTTTCCTCCTCTGAGCAGCAGCCAAACTCCAAAGCCTAGCTCTCCTGCAATCATTGGCGCCATAAATACGACATTAAGTACATCAATTACCCCATCGTATTGTGAAAGAAACGTTTTGCTAAGGTGAACGACGATATAGCCTATTGAAGCAAGCAGCAATAAAATGCTGATCACTTTAGGAATACGGTTTGATTTTAAAGCCACATAGCCCACAATGAACAAATGCCCGCCAAAAACGATCAAACCAATAGACCAAATCGATTGGAATGCCTCAAGAAATAGCATCATAAGTGATTGCGTTTGTTCGATGTTGAATGAGACCGACTGGTCTGTATTTTTCGAGAGCAGAAATACAAGAATCAAGTTTAAAATGGCAATACCGAGTATTGTCGTATAGGTAAGACGGAGCCATGCACCTAGCAAGGAAAGGCTTTTATTCAATGGCTCTAGGAACACATAAAAAGCCCAGGTGACTAGAATGTCAGAAATCATAATGATGACCCAGCCAAAGATTTCTCCTTTGAAGAGGTTATTTGATGATACGATGTTGTTGAATGTGGTGCTGGCATCGCCCTCCACAATAAGGCTCCCATGGACAAAGCCATAGGAAAAAAATGAGGCAAGAGTCATGATGATGAGTGAAATGCCAGCCGTTAGAGCAGCAGTTCGCTGATTTGATTTTTCTTGTACGGTGATAGTCATAAGATAGCCTCCTATAGATCCTGTATTGTTTTCATTTTAACTAGGAGGAGTATGACTGGTCATTGACTTAAATCAAGGAAGAGGGATTTTTAAATTCATGAATACGCCTCAAACCTATAATCAATCGGTGGATTACTGGAAGCAATATCAGAAGTTTTTTCCTGAAGAAATGCAGATAAATGAAAACGGATTTCCAAAAGAAGAATGGATGACTTGGAACAATGTTCATATTCATCTGGATCGAATGCCTGCTCCGGATGCAAAATTAAAAATTATTTTCATCCATGGCGCTGGCGGGAATGGCAGATTGCTGGCTCCGTATGCACGAATACTGCAAACATACGGTTACGAAGTCGTATCTCCGGATCTGCCGCCTTATGGCTTAAGCTATACAAAATCGACAAAACAATTAGATTATCAACTTTGGATTGACATCCTTACGGCATTGATTGATGAGGAATTGAAGCAAGACGGTAAACCGATTATCTTGCTGGGTACTAGCATAGGAGGCATGTTAGCTTATCACACCGCTGTACAGAGTAAGAAAGTGAAAGGATTAATAGCAACAACTTTTGTTGATACGAGTGATTCCAGCGTTCGTGATCAATTAGCTCCTAACAAACTCATTAGCCGGTTGGGGAAATTTTCGATGGACAGTTTTCCTAAGCTGTTAGATTCCTTACATATCTCTGTTAATCGTGTATCTCGTATGAAATTAATTACGAACAATGTCGATTTGACCAAGCTTATTATGAATGATGCTCATGCCGCAGGAACGAAGATCCCTTTGCGCTTATTAAGAACGTTCTTAAATATGAAACCTGCAATAAAACCTGAGCATTTTGATGTTTGTCCGGTTTTGCTCGTCCATCCTCAATTGGATCCTATGACTCCGTATAGCTTCAGCAAACCATTTTTTGAAAAAATAAAAAGTAAAAAGGAATATGTAGCTTTAGAAGGGGCAGGCCATTTTCCAATTGAACAACCGGGGCTAGAGCAGATGAATGCTGCGGTGCTTTCTTTTTTGAAAACAATAGAGAACGAATAGTAAGTAGAACATCTATTCATATCGACTTAAAAAAGCCCTTTTGCGTAAAGCAAAAGGGCTGATATACGTTCATATGCTGTACGATTCTATCGCGATGGCGTTTGTCCCTATTTTTCTTGCATGGTTAATAACTTCGATGGAGTCTTCGATAATGCTCCGTATATTGGTAACATTTTTGGAATTTGCGACTAATCCACCGATATAGCAGCCCATGTTTTTGTTGCAGCCAATACTTGAAAAATCAAAGTTTATCATATCATCAATAATAGCTTGGGCAGTTTTTTGGATTTCTTCCTTTCCGGCTTTGGCAAATACAACGAATTCATCGCCATGAGCACGGCCAATGGCTGCCTGACTTAAAAAAGCTTTGATATTAGATTCAATGATTTGAAAACAAGCGACAATGACACGATCACCAACATCAAAGCCAAAATCATCATTGACCTGCTTGAAGTGGCTGATGTCAAATCGAAAAACGGCAATATCATCATTTTCTGCGCATAATTCCGTGATACTAGCAGCTGTTTCCAGAAACATTTCCATATTGGGAATGTTCTTTTTGATTTCATGGACGCTCGTTTGTTCGATTTTTAGCAAATGAACTTGTTTATCCATATTAAACCCTTCCTTCTCCAATATTAAGATGAGTCGATCAATTGCGATTTTCTTCTGTATTTGCTCATTTAAAGCAGAGGTAATCTCAATGCGCTTGCGTATCAACTGGTTAATAATTTTTGAGGTTTCGGTAGGTGCGATTAAAGCTTCCTTGATCTCATGCAGAGAGAATCCAAGATTTTTAAGTATGATGATCCAATTTAAATAATGAGCTTGCTCAGGGTCATAGCAGCGATAGCCAGTGAAAGGGTCGATTTTTGATGGTTTTAGAAGCCCTACCTCATCGTAATGTCGAAGCATTTTCGCGGTAACCTTATTTAATTGTGCGAATTCGCTGATTCTCATTTGGAACATCCTTTCATAGAGTACTCCGGCCGGAATAACTTATCATAAACATAAACCTTACCCTAGCAGGAAAGTCAATATTTACTTATAAAAGGACGTTATTCTGCCGAGGAAGGCACTAATATACAACCACACAAGTGCAAATTTACGATACCAAATTGTACCCTTGCACGATAATTATTAATTTGATAATATTTAGACATCAAATAGTTAGACGTCTAAATATAATGCAATCATATTACTTTATCGTGAGTGTCTCTAAGGAAGGGGTTTACGAATAATGGGAAGAATGAACGAGAAAGTGGCGCTTATCACTGGAGGAGCTTCAGGCATAGGCTTGTCCGCAGCTAACTTGATGGCAAAAGAGGGAGCAAAAGTAGTCATTGCCGACTTTAATGCTGAGGGGGCCAAAGAAGCTGCCGAAAATATTAAAATCCAAGGCGACGAAGCCGTAAGCGTATTTCTTGATGCCGGGGACGAAGTGTCCATTAAGGAAGCAGTTGAATTTACGGTACAACAATATGGTAAAATCACGAGCCTGTTCAACAATGTCGGCTCGACAAACCTGAAGAAGGATATAGATGTTGTTAACGTTGATCTGGATGAGTGGGATCGGCTTATGAATGTTAATTTAAAGAGTGTCTTACTCGGCTGCAGATTCGCTATCCCTCATATGATCCATGCTGGTGGAGGCTCGATTATCAATACAGCTTCTATGGCGGGTTTTCATGGAGATCAAGTTCGGGTTGCATACGGAGCTTCGAAGGCAGGCGTTATAAATCTTACCAAATATATCGCTACCCAATATGGGAAGAATAACATTCGTTGTAATGCAGTAGCATCTGGATTGATTTTGACGCCAGCTGCTAAAAATAATATGCCCTCGGAGGTATTGGATATCTTCGCTAAATATAACGCACTGCCTTATCACGGAGAACCGGATGATATTGGACATACCGTCCTGTTCCTGGCTTCAGATGAATCCAGATTTATTACGGGACAGACGATTCAGGTTGAGGGAGGGCATTATATTGCAAACCCATCCGTCCCTGATTTCGAGCAATATATGAAACTGGCACAGCATCCATGACAGCTGAAGATTGCGACTGAAGCGGCCAGCCAAAATATGCTGACATGAATTATAGAAATTCGCTATGCGGTTTTAATGATAGGAACAAATAGCAGATCAATCAAATTAAGTTAGGAGAATGCGATATGGGGAAATTGGATAATAAAGTAGCAATTATTACTGGCGGGGCATCGGGTATAGGCGAACACATGGTTAATCTGTTTGCACAAGAAGGAGCTATCGTTATTGCCGCAGACATTAATGAGGCAGCTCTTGAACAAGCAAGTCAAAAACAGAATGTTTACGGAATGAAATTGAATGTTGCCTCTGATGATGATTGGCATGCGCTGGCAAAGGATGTTCATGATCGTTTTGGTAAAATTGATATTCTCGTCAACAACGCTGGCATTTCTTCTGAAAAACCATACGAGCAAATCAATATCGAGGATTGGCAGAAAATGCTCTCCATTAATGGGTTTGGCCCATTTGCCGGGATGAAGCATGTCACTCCCTATATGGCAGCCCAAAAGAAAGGCTCCATCGTTAATATTTCTTCGTACACGGCTTTGATCGGCCAAGGCTTTAATCACTATTCAGCCTCTAAGGGTGCAGTTCGCGCGATCTCTAAAGCGGCGGCTACAGCTTTTGGCCGTCAAGGCATCCGGGTAAACGCACTATTTCCTGGGATTATTGAAACACCAATGACACAAGCTTTGAGTACCTCAAAGGACCTGTTAGACCGCTTAATCCAGGCCACACCTCTACAGCGTTTAGGCCAACCTGACGATATTGCTCAAGCAGCGTTGTTCTTAGCTTCTGATGATTCTTCGTATATTACAGGATCTGAGTTAGTAATTGATGGTGGATACTCAGCTCAATAATGTGTAATATGATGACAGCCCTTAATTTTAATTAAGGGCTGTCATTTATGTGCACCAAGGAGGTCTTTATGGAAGAGCAAACCATCTTCAATCTCATACATAACATGGATAAATTCACCAATAAAATGATTATTCAGTGGAACAAGTCATTCAATGAGGACTTAGGTGTTTCTCATGTGCTTGTGCTCGGCCATCTTAAACAAAACGGAAAGAGCAGGCCATCGGACATTGCAAAAATATTAGGGCTTACCCCGCCTACGCTTAGTTATTTATCGGAAAAACTTGTCGCCAAGAAATTAGTCGTCAGATTAATGGATGAGTCTGATCGTCGAATTATTTATTTGGGCATTACCGACAAAGGTGCAGATATTCTTAAAAGAGCACAGCTGGAGGGGCAACGGCTGCGTACAAATCTATTAGACAAATTGACTGAGCAGGAGCGGGAGCAGCTAGCCAACCTGTATAGTAAGCTGAATAAAGAGGACTAGATTTTCTGTATACGCAAGATTGTGGTTGCGGTGAATAGTACTGGTGTTTGTTAAAAAGAGGATAGGTAAAGCTTTGTAGCTACCTATTATTTAAAATATGCCTAAGACTGTCCAAAGGACGGTCTTAGGCATGTTCTTGTTTATGCTTATTTCTTTAATTGTAGCAAATTGATAATGATAGTTACTGCTTCGGCTCTTGTTGCCGTATCGTTGGGCACAAATAGGTTGCCGCTGCGTCCGCTTATGATTCCCAATTCCTTCACTGCGGCTACTGAACCTTTTGCCCATGCTGGAATTTGGCTATCATCAGCAAAATTTGTCACTGTAGCAGCTGTTGTATCTGCTTTAGCAGCTCTAGCCATCATAACCGCTAATTCTGACCGAGATATGCTCGCTGCTGGACGGAAGCTGCCGTCTTCATAGCCATTTACAATCTTCGCTTCGGATGCTTGCGCAATGGTCTTCTGAGCCCATTCTGCAATAGGATCTGTGAAGCTCAGTTTTGTATCATTATCGGCAGGTTTTAGCGCATTCATCAGCATAACTGCAAATTCAGCGCGTGTTACTGTAGCATTTGGTTTAAACGTTCCGTCGCTATAACCTTTGACGATCCCTTTGCTTACCGCTTGTTTAATCTGAGCTTCCGCCCAATGTCCTGTAGTATCACTAAAGTTGGACGAGTCTGATACTGGCAATCCCGTTGCTTGGTCTACAACGAGTACAGCATACTTCGTAAAGTGATCAACCTCTACAGCAATATGGCTGCCGTTAATTTTGCCGCCATTAACCTTCACCCATTCCTTCTTCACTTCATCAAAGTAGAAGATTGCGACCGTTTGATTACTGTTCAGTTTGGCTGAATCGAATGCAAACGTCAAAGTAACGGGTTTATTGAAGTTTTCAGGGAAGTTTTTTAGAACCTCATAGATCGAGCTCGCGAGAATCTCATGTTTGCTAAGCAGATTTTGAGAATTTAATACTTTCTCAATTGTTAATTTTAGCTCCTTGTTACTAGCACTGGCTGGAATGGTTATAATGAGCTCATTGTCCAATCTAACCTCGCCGGCTCTTCCAATAGGAAGCGTTAGGCTCCCATTCGTGGAGATGACTGGTTCGGAGCTGTTGCTTGAACCACCGCCGTTATTTCCATTGTCTACTGTACCATTGTCTTGAGCAGCTCTTGTTATCGTTGCTGTATATTTAGTTCCAGTGCCGTCCTGAGCAATGACGAATAGTTCAATCCGATTGCTGCCTACATTAAGGGGAAGCTCACTGCTTGTTTCTCCATTTGCTAAGCTAATCGGACCTGCTACAAGTACATTGGCACTATTGTATACACTTGCTGTCACAGTGCCATACGTTGAATCACTGACCGTAGCTGATATGGTAATGTTGGACAAAGAGTTAGGCACATTGCCCGTATAGGCGTATACATTTTCGCTTACCGTTTGATCTAATGTCACATTGCTTAAGGTTAATGTTTTCAAGCTTGCACTAGAGCTCAATGTTCTAAAATCAACCTCATTACCATAGCTTACTCCAATTTCATTTATCACATATGCACGTGCATAATAGATTGTAGCGGATTGAAGTCCTGTGAGATGAACAGAAAAGGCTTCTGTCCCATCTAATTCAGCTGCGGATTTTCCATCTATTACAGTAGGATTCGGATGAGTGGAGTATACGATTCCCCGTTCGGCAACCTCGCCGCCACCATCTGAAGTTACTGTTCCTCCTGCGACAGCCGACATAGAGTTGATTTGACTTACCTCTAGGTCCGTTTCAACAGTTGCAGGCTGAATAGAGGAAGCTACAAAACGGTAAGTATTGGAGTAAGTTGTATAACCATCGTCATTCATAGCTTCAACTTTCCAATAATAGGTTGTTCCTTCTTTTAACTCTATTTCGAATTCCTTCATATCTAAGTTGTTTTCTGCGATATGTTCAATACTCCACCCAGAATTAAATTCAGGATCATTACCTAAAATGAATTCATACGAAACGGCATTGGCAGCAGTCTCCCACTGGAAAGTTGGAGATAGGGAAGCGAATGTACCATCTGCTGGACCTATGAGGTGGGTATAACCCGGAAACAGTTCATTATTCAATAAAATCGGCTCATACTGAGCATGACGAATCATTGTATAGCTGCCTTGATCATCCGGAATAAATTGAATGGCTTGCTTCTCAGTCAGGCTCTTCTCTCTCAGAGAATACGTTACATAGTCGCCAATGTCACTTTCTTGTATTCCGATTAAGGCACTTGAACCAAATGATTTATTAGCTAAACTGATTCTGATTTCTTTATCGTCTGAATTGGTGGCCATAAGATTAGGGTATTGCAGTTGAATAACATTAGTAGATTCATATAAGATGACTTGGAAGGTTCCGAAGGGGTTCATATTAGAGTTGCAACAAAAGCGCATATTCGTATATTGTAATACAAATTTCCGATTTGGTGCTTCTCCAATCGTTTTGTAGAGGACTGTACCATCCAGCTCTAGCGAAAGATCAGCCAAAAAAGCTGTAATATAATGATTGGGACTCTCCAAAGGCAGTTCTTCTAAGCTTTCAGGTGTTCCGAAATCATTGGTAGGATTGTTGAACATGAGGAGGCCGTTGGTATTAGCATAAACCTGTTCATTTTTTGTCCCGTAGAAATCAAACGAAAATCCAATAGGAATAGCTCCGGACACACCATCATCCCAATCATCAAAGTCTATCTTGGTTGCATCCTCATAAATGGACTCAATAGGTTGATTCACAGGTAATACACTAGCAGCGTAAGCTTCTGAAGAATGTAGGGTAGACCCCCAACTTACCATAACCACAAAAGCTAAACCTAGCAATAAACCTTTACGTATGTTCTTGACTATCCGCACGTTTTACTTCCCCTTTTCCCATTTCAAAATGATTGGCGGCTCTAAACTTACGCAGTTCTCCCGCATCATTTAACGCCACTATCAAATATAAATTATTATTCAAGTTACAAATAGTGTGCGTTGTCACCAGTTTTGTCATATGACAAGTTTATTTATAGAAGGCAATATGACCTTTCAGGGTTAGGGTCGAGGCTTTATTTGCATGTGCTTCCTGAGTTAGGGAATATTAAAGATCGATTAAGCATGTGCAAATATGACCTATAACAAATGAAGGAGAAGTGTTATGAATTACAGGAATATCACCGTTGCCGGCAGCGGCGTATTAGGAAGCCAAATCGCGTACCAAACTGCTTTCAAAGGGTTTAATGTATCTGTATATGACATTAACGATGAGGCTCTAGAGCGTGCCAAAGAAAGAATTGTAAATTTGAAGCCGCGGTATCAAGAAGATCTTGGGGCTACGAGTGAAGCGGTAAATGCAGCTTATGACCGTATCTCGTTCAGCTCTGATTTATCACAAGCTGTTGCAGATGCTGATCTTGTCATTGAAGCCATTCCTGAGGTCGTACAAATGAAAATTGATTTTTACAAGAAGTTGGGAGAGGCAGCTCCTGCCAAAACGATTTTTGCAACAAACTCTTCAACTTTATTGCCAAGCATATTTGCGCATGCAACAGCTCGTCCGGAAAAGTTTCTAGCGCTGCATTTTGCAAATGAGATTTGGAAAAACAATACGGCGGAAATCATGAGGCATCCGGGAACAGATATGAAGGTATTCGATGAAGTTATTGCGTTTGCGAAAGCCATCGGAATGGTTGCTTTGCCTTTACATAAAGAACAGCCAGGTTATATTTTGAATTCTTTATTAGTTCCTCTATTGGAAGCTGCGCAGCTGCTCCTAGTCAAAGAAGTTGCTGATGTAGAAACGATTGATAAAACATGGATGGTAGCCACAGGAGCGCCACTAGGCCCGTTTGCCATCTTGGACGTTGTAGGCATCAATACCGCTTACAATATCGGACTTGCAAAAGCGCAGGCTACAGGTGATCAAAATTTTGAGAAAGTGGCTGCGCTATTGAAGTCAGAGTACGTAGATAAAGGAAAGCTTGGAAGAGCCACCGGAGAAGGATTTTATAAATACCCGAATCCTAATTTCATTAAACCGGATTTTTTGAAAAGTTAGTTCTTTATCGTTGCAAAAGAAAAGGAGCTGTCCCAAGTAGATTTATCTACGATTGGAGTAGCTCCTATTTTTTTATGAAGCTTAGGCAGAATGATTTCCTCCCCTTAGCATATTTACAGCTTACGAACCTAGCAGGTCTTATTTTAACCATTTGTAGTGGATTAAAATTGTAACGAACCCCAGAATCGTTATTTCGAGAAAAGCAGCTCATAACACGTTACAAAGCATGCAATAACGTTAATAAGATTCGTTAAAATGGAACAGAAGCCGTTTTCTGCATAATAAGCATCATACAGTTCGTTAGAGAAATGGCCTTGGGATGTTATGAGCTAAATTAAAAAGACCCCGGCAGACGCTGCCGAGGTCAACTATATAAATAAATTGCGCACAAAGAAGGACTATGTTAATATTAATGAACCACTGAATAGTTTTTGTAAAGTTCACAGATTTATTACATCTTATCTACACTCTTATCTTATCACATGGATTTACAGTTTGTCAAATGTTCTTTTTCTTCTCCAGACCAAACTAACAAGGAGCGTGTTCAGGAGGATGATGAATGCAAAAGATTGGCAGCAAGAGCAGGAACGGTTGGATATGGTTACGAAACTGCTGCAAACAAGTATCGCTGAGCTAGAGCCTGAAGTGGATCAGCTTCGCGATCAGGCGGCGGACATCCGCAAACGATTTTGGGAAGAGGTTACGGTCGATACGAGCACAGACGAAGATTTTGAAGAGACCTTCTTAACGATTAAGCAGCAGTCTGCGGTGTTGTCCGAACGGGAACGAAGCCACGCGCAGCTGAAGAGGCAGTGGAAGAGTATGAACCGCTTGCTGCCTTCTCCCTATTTTGGGCGTATCGACTTTCATGAGGATGGTCTTGAATCCAAGGAGCAAGTGTATATCGGCGTATCGTCCTTCGTCGATGCAGATGGTATGAGCTTCCTAGTGTATGACTGGCGTACACCTATAGCGAGTGTATACTACGACTATTCGCCAGGGGCGGTCGCTTTTGAAACACCCGGAGGGCATGTCGCTGGGAAGATGGAACTGAAAAGGCAATACCAGATTCGAGGCGGGCAGATTCAGAATTTGTTCGACTCGAGCTTAACTATAGGTGACGAACTGCTTCAGCAGGTGCTTGGCAAAGGCGCAGATGCACAGATGAAAAGTATCGTTGCAACTATTCAAAAGGAGCAAAATGAGATTATTCGCAATGATAATAGCCGAATGCTCATTGTGCAAGGAGCCGCGGGAAGCGGGAAAACCTCTGCGGCACTGCAGCGTGTGGCGTACTTGCTGTACAAACACCGCGAGAGGCTGAAAGCGGACCAAATCGTGCTTTTCTCGCCCAATCCGATGTTTAACAGCTATGTCTCTACCGTTCTTCCCGAGCTTGGCGAGGAAAATATGCAGCAGACGACCTTTCAGGAATATCTGGAATATTGGCTTGGACGGACATTTCGTCTGGAGGACCCGTTCGATCAGCTCGAATATGTGCTGACGGAAGAATCCGATCCGGGGTACGAGGCGAGAATGAAGGGGATTCAATATAAGTCGTCGGAAGTTTTCCTTCAAGCTCTCCGAAACTATGCCTTATGGCTCGGCCAGAAAGGCATGCGATTTCAGGCGATTCAGTTCCGAGATCGTGAACTAATTACCGCGGAGCAAATGAAATCGCAATTTTACAGCTACGACCCCTCCATCCGCTTGGTCAATCGTGTCGTTTTACTGCAGGAGTGGATAATGCGTGAGCTGGTCATGCTGGAGCGTAAGGAGCGGGACGAAAGCTGGGTGGAGGAGGAACTTAACTACCTCGATAATGATCAATATGCGGCAGCCTATCAGTTTTTGCGTAAAGACAAAGGGATCTTCGAGTTTGCAGAGCAATATGTCGAAGCCTATAACATCATGAACAATAAACACCAGCAAGAGGACGATGTATTTGATTTTGCCCAGCAGGAGGAAGAGCTGCTGCGCCGAATGGTTGTGAAAGAAAACTTTAAACCACTGAGGCAAAATGTGAGACGGTTGTTATTTATAGATATGGTTGGTATTTATGATCAGTTGTTTAGTGATAATAACGCCTATCAGGAAATGACGAATGAAACCGTAGTGCCTAGTGATTGGACAGAAATATGCAAGCAAACGAAAGAGAAGCTGAGCAAGCTCGAATTGTTTTATGAGGATGCGACACCATACTTGTATTTAAAAGAACTCATTGAGGGTATTCGGACCAATACGGAGGTTCGGCATGTATTTGTTGATGAGGGCCAGGATTACTCGATGTTTCAGTATGAATTTCTCAAAAAGCTGTTTCCCCGTGCTCAAATGACGGTGCTCGGTGATTTCGACCAGGCGATCTTTACGCAGGCGACGAACTTGCACGAGATGGATTCGCCGCTTATACGGCTTTATGGCGAAGGAGAAACGAGACGCTTCTTTCTAGTTCGCAGTTATCGCTCCACCCGAGAAATTGTTGGATTTACGAGGTTGTTGCTGCCATACGGGGAGGCGATCGTGCCCTTCGAAAGAGGTGGCAAGAAGCCGCTTCTCTTTAAGGCGGATAGCAGTGAGAAAAGAGTGGAAAGAATCGCGGCAGATCTTGCTGCCCTTCAAGCTGAAGGCTTCGAATCTATCGCCGTCATTACGAAGACAGCGACCGAGAGCTGTGATGCCTACGAAGCGTTGACAGACGTGGGCTGTCAGACGCTTCGGCTCATTACGAAGAAGACGCCTACCTTCGAGAATGGAGTGCATGTCATTCCTGCGTATCTTGCCAAGGGAGTGGAATTCGATGCCGTACTGATCTACGATGCTTCTTCGCAGACCTATCATCGGGAAAGCGAACGCAAGCTTTTCTATACGGCATGTACACGTGCGATGCACCAGCTTATCCTCTACACGACAGGAGATTGGACACCTTATATTCAAGCCGTGGATCGTTTCTTGTATGATTTGGAGCAATAAGAAATTGATGCACGTTTATTAGATAATTATTTATGGTCCGATCGCTACTTTTGGGAAATAAGCTTGAGATATAAAAATTTTGAAATCATTAGGCTTATGTTCCATTTTTCGCGATTTAATATTTAAAATCAAAGGAATTACTTTGGTTTTGTCGAAATAGGTTGGATTATGATGACAAAAAGAAAAGCGGTCCTTGTTACAGGGTCATTCTTTATCACCTTATTGCTAATTCGAATCATCTGGGCTTTTCTTCAGGCGTCACCAGAGCACCCTCGTGCGGTTCGGGGCGAGTTGGATTTGCGCGGCTTCGACTTCACCAAGGATCGCACGGTTACAGTAGACGGAGATTGGGAGTTCTATCCCGGCAAGTTTGTGATGCAAAGCGAGTCGAACACAATCTCATCCGAAGAGGGAAGAATGTTCATTCATGTTCCCGGAACGTGGAACCTGTCTTTATCCGAGAACAACTCGCCATACGGCTATGGCTCCTATCGTCTGCGCGTCAAGGTCAACCCGGATAATGATCTAACCTATGGCATTCGCGTTTCGAACGTGCGTACTTCGTCTGAACTATATGTGAATGATCGTTTTTTGGCGAGAGAGGGGCAGCCGGCAAAGATCAAACAGCAGTATACAGCCCGAAGCATGCCTTATACCGCTACTTTCAAGGCCGATACAGGCGAAATCGATATTGTCATACAAGTTGCGAATTATGACAACAGTATACGAGGCGGTGTGGTAGGATCAATCAAGTTAGGCAGTGAACTTGCGGTGGACAAAGAAGTAGGGTTTTCCATCAACATGCAGTTAGTCGTATGTGTCGTTCTGATGATTCAGGCCTTGTATACGCTTATTCTGTATGTGATCGGCACCCGACAAAAAGCTTTGATCTACTTCTTTATGCTTGTTGTTAGTGCCGTTGTCATGACACTGCTCGACGATGATAAGCTTTTGCTAGTTTGGCTGCCGGCCATCAACTATGAGTGGTCCATTAAACTCGTTCTTCTGTCCTTTATTGGAGTAGGAGCCTTCCTACTGCAGTTTGCCAAAAGTCTCTTGCCAGAGCATGCGGAAAACAGAGTGTTCCGCTGGTTCCCCTTGCTTTGTTTGATTGCCACACTGCTGATTGTGTTTTTGCCAGCCAGGTACGCACTGAGCGCATTAGCTGTATACTACACCATAGATTTGCTCGCTTGCTTGTACTGTCTGATGTTCTCGCTGCGTACGGCCCTGAAGAGCGATAAGAACGCCATTTATTTGGTTGTTGGTCTAACCTCTGTTTTGACTAATATTATTGGAGGGTACCTCAAGAGTCTGCTAGATATGGGCTATTATCCGATCGACCTGATCGTTGCGTTCCTCGCTTTTGCGTCTTTCTGGTTCAAACGTTATTCCGATACTTTCGCCCAAACGGCGAAGCTCGCCGAGAAGCTTCAGAAAGCGGACAAGCTGAAAGACGATTTCCTGGCCAACACATCCCATGAATTGCGGAATCCGCTGCATGGCATCCTTAACATCGCCCAAACCGTTCTGGATAACGGTATTAGAGATCAGGACGACAAAAACAAAGAGAACATGAAGCTGCTTATTTCCGTAGGCAAGCGAATGTCATACATGCTTAACGATCTGCTGGACATGACGCGGCTTCAGGAGAATGGCATCCGCTTGCATATAGGGAGTGTCCACGTTCAGGGAGTCGCCTCCGGTGTAACCGATATGCTTCGTTTTATGACGGAAGGCAAGTCGATTCGCATCGTCAGCGACATTCCCGACAACTTTCCTAGTGTCATGGCCGATGAAAACCGGCTTACACAAATTTTGTTCAACCTGCTTCACAATGCGGTGAAATATACTGATCAAGGACATATTATAATAAAGGGCGAGGTCAAGGACGGTAAGGCGAGCATTGTCGTCGCCGACACCGGCATCGGGATAGATCTAGAGACACAGCAAAGGATGTTTGCTCCCTACGAGCAGGGGGACCCTGGCATAACGGCAATTGGAGGCGGGCTCGGGCTCGGGTTAAGTATATGCAAGCAGTTGGTGGAGTTGCACGGAAGCACGTTGGAGGTTAACTCCATTCCGGGCCATGGTTCGGTATTCAGCTTTACCTTGCAGTTATCCGATTCATCCATCCGACATTACGAGAAGGCTATGATTGCTCCGGTATCGGGTGTTTATGCAGAAGCGGTGGTTTCCGCTTCCTTTGGACTTCGCGGTGACATTTCCAAACTGGAATCGGCGACCGGTTCAGACCGGCCAAACATTCTGGTCATAGACGACGATGCTGTCAATTTAAGTATATTGAGCAACCTCCTTACTTCGGAAAAGTATAAAGTCGTCACGGCTGCAAACGGGCGTGACGCACTTGCCATACTGAATACGAGAGAATGGGATTTGATCATTACCGACATCATGATGCCACGCATGTCCGGATACGAATTGTCCCGTATCATTCGTGAGCGCTTTTCCGTCACGGAGCTACCCATTCTGCTCTTGACCGCCCGCAGTCGACCGGAAGATATAGATACCGGATTCCTGTCGGGAGCCAACGATTACTTGAGGAAACCGGTAGATGCGCTGGAACTGAAATCCAGGGTACGGGCATTGACTGAATTGAGGCAATCGGTGCGCGAAAGACTGCGCATGGAAGCGGCTTGGCTTCAGGCGCAAATTCAACCGCATTTTCTGTTCAATACGCTTAATTCGATAGCCGCACTCAGCGAAATCGATAATGAGAAAATGAGAGCGTTGCTTGAAGAATTCGGCCATTACTTGCGGGCAAGCTTTGACTTTCGGAATTTGGAACGACTCGTTCCGCTTGAGAATGAGCTTGGTCTTGTCCGCTCATATCTGTATATCGAAAAGGAACGTTTTGAGGACAGAATAAACATTCGCTGGGATGTGGATGCAAGAATTCATTTGCAAGTTCCACCGCTCTGCATCCAACCTCTTGTCGAGAACGCAATACGACACGGCCTGCTAAGCCGTGTTGAAGGCGGAGAAATTCATATCCGAATTACCGCAAAAGAACATGAGGCGGAAATTTCGGTCACAGATAATGGTATAGGGATGGATGAGGAAACTGTACGGCGCGTCTTGGACAGCCGCTTGGACGTAAAGGCGGGAATCGGCTTGTACAATACGGATCGGCGATTGAAACAACTATACGGCAAGGGATTGCAAATCCGGAGTGTTCCGAATCAAGGCACTATTGTCAGTTTTGTCGTGTCAAAATGAGGGAAGAGAAGAGCATTAATTAAGATCTTAAGATTCTAGTGGATTAATTCTCTCTGCGATTCGTTCACCGAAAGATGGCAATGTGAACGTAAGACGGATTGACGGCAGGAACCGTTAATAGCGAGTATGACGCATGCCGAATTTACGGCATTAATCGTAAGATTGCTCAAAGCGGCCATTCTGATTAATAAGTAAAAAAGAACAGCTCTATGCCGATACATTGATGGACTGGATGGACAAGCAGTTGGTGGTGTATGACAACATTCTTGATTCGGAACTGTCTTTTCCTGAAAAAACTAAAGAAATCATGCTGTTGGAGGCCAAAAATTCAAACATGTTAGCGGATGAATTTCCAAAGGCCCCATCCTCTGAGTTGAGTGGATTGATGCAAATGATGGAGAGCTATAGCGAGCAGAAGGTCGTGCACTTTTTTGAGAAGTTTGTCGCGCTTGGCAAGCAAGAGGGTTATATCCATAAAGGCCAAACAGAAGAGATGTCGATGCGTTACTTCACTATGTTTAAGAATGAAATTGGTCGTCATTGGGAGTCATCGAATCAAGAACACATAACTAGGAGTATGGATCAATTGATGGAGTTGTTCTTTTATGGGTTAGTGGGACAGGTGCAGAAGCAGAAACATGCCAAGGAGCAAAATGGATCTACCTTTTAAAGAGCCCATAAAGCTGGACCTTATCACACAAATCGAGTGAAAACGATAGTTCGCATGATTCATGTTTACAAAGAGAGGGCCGTCCTGCAAAGGAAGGCCTTTTTCTCTCCTTCTCATAATGTCATATGTATTTTATTGTTTTGACCTTTACCTGTAACCTTTCCATAGATAGTAGGCACTTCTATATCATACGGAAGAAAGGAGCGGGAGCATGCTTCAGTATATTGAAGACGCAAAACAAGGGGATCGGCAAGCTTTTGAATCTATTGTCCGGCACTATACAGCAATGGCAAACGCGGTTGCGTACGAGAAGCTGCACGATTTTCAACTAGCGGAAGATGCAGTGCAAGAAGCATTCACTGAAGCCTTTCTGCATTTAAATAAACTGCGAGTAGGAGAAGCATTTCCGGGATGGTTCAAAGCTATTGTGATACGGCAATGTTATCGTATGACGCGTAGAAAGCATCATCCCATCGTGCCTTACGAGGAAGTAGCGCAATCGGCAGAGGCTCAAATTAGTGTCTCTGATATTATTGAGAAAAGAGAGCTGCAGCAGTCCGTTCATGATTCTATAGCTTTATTAACACCGAAAATGAGAATTGCGGTTCAATTGTTTTATATTCAAGGGTATTCTCTTCAAGAAATTTCGAGCTTTGTGGGCACTTCGGTTCCGATATTAAAGAAACGGCTCTTTGATGCTCGTCGTAAATTGAAGGGTGCTCTGCCAGTAGCCGATTTGATCTCCGTATATAATCATTTGTATGTAGGAGGAAAAGGTGTGCTTCATATTGTAAACGGAGATTCAGTAGCAGAGAAGCTGCGGCAAGGCATCGTGCAGGGTGAGATTTTAGTATGGCGGGAAGTGTACCCTCATGGTCCTGTATTTTTAGATTCTGCTGCAGTAGACCATCGTTCTAGACGATCACAATATTTGGAACAAACAATGGGAATCCCTCGCTCTGAGTTTGTTCAGGGTAGTGAAGCGCAGGAGAAAGTGTTGGCTGATTTTCATAAATATGAGGAGATTGTGCTTTGGTTTGAGCATGATTTGTTCGATCAGACGATGCTGTGCTATTTGCTCCATTCGTTCTCAGGGCAGCCTTTGCTGAAAACAAAGCTGAGCTTATTGTGCATCGGGGAATATCCAGGAATTGAACTGTTTCGCGGGTTGGGACAGCTTTCTCGGGAGCAAATGGAGACGTTATCGGGAACTTGGAAATTGATTGGGGCAGAGGAGCTGGACTTAGGCAGAGCGTTTTGGCAAGCCTATACGTCACAGAATCCACAACAGTTGCAGCAATTGTTAAGTCAAGATACGTCCGTGCTGCCATTTGCGCATGATGCCTTCCAATTTCATTTATCACGGTTCCCGTCTACCCACAATGGGCTTGGTATCGTAGAGCAGATAACGCTTGCGATGATCCAGGGGGGAATAAACAGTCCGTATGAATTATTTCAGCATGTTGGAAACAAACTCAACGCCTTGGGTATGGGTGATCTGCAATACTGGCATATTTTAAAGGAAATGTCTCGAGATCCGTATCCATTAATACAAATCGGCGGATTACAGACGATCCCTTCTTATCTCGATTCATCGATATCATTCCGCGATTGTATCGTTACGTTAACCGAATTCGGAAAAAAGGTGTTGGATGGAAAAGAGGACTGGATTGCGAATAAAGGAATAGATGAGTGGTATGGCGGAGTGCATTTGCAGGGATATTTTCCGCGGTGGCGCTGGAATACAATCGAACAAAAGATCATTGAGATAGGCGCAGAAACGTGACCTTATTTAAAAGATAAAGTTTATGCTTAAAGGTGGGGTGGGGAGATGGACAATCGCATCTTAGAAAGAGGCCTATCGATCATATCGCAGTGCAAGGGTCGAACGGGTGATATATGGGAGGCGCATTTTGGGGCGGCAGCAATCGCAAGCTATTTTTTCGTAAAAGAAAACCTGATGCCAGCCGAGACGTCAGCTCGAATTGCAGCAGAATCAGGCGTGATGCTTCGCAGTCGAGCATACGAGCATATCGCTCGCAGCAGAGGAGAGCTGGATGCCGAAATAGCCGAAAAACAAATTCTAGCAGCTCTACTGCCTACAATGGATGGGCTCCACTGGGTCGGACACAATGTTATCTATGCAGCTATCAGTTTGATGGCGATCAGAGAACTTGACGGTTGGGGGCATGCGGATGATATTGAAGGCATTACGAGCTTGATTGCATCTTTTAATAAAACCATTCCCGGAAGGTCATGGCTAGGGTATTCGGCATCGGACGTGAAGCGGCTTGAAGTAGCAGAGAGCGATCGGTTTCCTGCTATTCAAAATGCAGAGCAGCTATCCGAATTTATCATAAATGAACTTTCGTCTTTTCAAACCATTTACAGATCAGAGGCTCACCATGATCTAATTGGACATATGCTAACTTTTTCGCAAGCATTAACAATTTTGCATGAGCTTGGTCATGTCGAATATTTTCTGAAAGGCATTTCCTCTCTTCAAAAGCTGGTTAAAGTTCTTCGTACCAGTCATCACATAAATCCGGAGCAGCCGCCAAAATTGTTCTCTTCAGTAGACCGTTGGCCTCTTACACTGGCATGTCGATCAGAGTGGCTGCCTATTGAAGATGAATATTGGCTGCAAGGCTTTCAACATACGGATTGGGATTTTGGTCACACATTTAAATTCCCGTACAGCTTTTATAATCATATTAACCGGCTCGACACACCTAACCTTCAAGCAGTGGAAAACTTCCGATACATTATCGGGTAATCACGAGCGCATTAGCGACCGTTGCGATTCCGATGCATTACAGTACGAAGGCGTTAGGGATTTTAGGAAGATCTGTTTTCGCCAAGGCGGATATGTTCATTAAGGCTGTAGGACAGCGAACGACAGAAGTGAATACATTAGAAGTTACAAAGGAAAACGTGTCCCAATTTGCCGGCGTCGTCACGATGCAGTATGAATAATAGAAGAGAAACTCTATGTTATTAAGGGTTAGAGTGTAAAAAAAAATGGCTCCGCGAGATGATCATGTCATCTGCGGAGCCTCTTTTAGCTTGATTTATGTGCAAAGAGTCTGGCTCTAGCCCGCTGCCCAAACGTCTAATTCAATTTTTAATTCGGGCAAACCTAATCCTTTAATATAAGCAACCGTCATGGAGGGAGGCGTTTGGCCAAACACTTTATCCCAAATGGAATAGAAATGATCCCAATCTATTTCTTCCGTAGCCCAAATGTTGATTTTAATGACATGATCAGGAGTTAATTGTTGGGAAGAGAGGATATCAACAATATTACTCATTGTATTGGTTACTTGTTGATTAAAATCGGTAGGAATATTGTTGTTCTGATCAATGCCAATTTGGCCGGAAAACACGTACATCTCCGCATTTCTGCTTATTTTCGTTACATGACTATAGCTGCCAACCGGCTTCGCTATATTTTCCGGATTATATCTATGAACAACATGATTATTTAAATTCATCGTTTGTAACGTCTCCTTATAAATGGAAAATAAATAACTATGAATAGGTTATCTATTTCACTGTATTTTAACTTTTTATGATTGTAGACAGAGCTATCCCGTCTTGATCAATTTTAGAAAAAAACAGCAGTAGAATACCCGATTCCAACAGATAATGATTTAATCGATCTCTTCTTCATCAAGTATCCCTCCTTCATTTATAAGTAAAATAACTTACTGTAGAATAATAACATTGTTGAAGTGAAAAGAATAGCAAGGTTGTTGCATGATCACCAATGAGGTAAAAACTGTTGACTTTGCTTTTTTAGAAGCTGTGCTTGTATATTGTTAGTATATCTTTTATTTTTTAAAGGATTTTATAGGGAACATGCATGGGTTCGTGAAAACTAGAAATGTAGAAAGAGAATAAATACTTTTCTATCGAACCAGCCATATGTGTGGAATAGACAACCGGGAGGAAACAAAATGAGTACACAGAGTCTGGGAGTTCCATTAGAAGGTTTTGCTGAATTTAGTCGAACCGTAGCTGCAGAAGGCGCGGTACTGTTAAAAAATGAAGGACAGGTGCTTCCGCTTCGAGATGGCGAAAACGTTGCTGTTTTTGGCAGAACCCAAGTGAATTACTACCGCAGCGGTACAGGATCAGGCGGGAGCGTCCATGTTTCTTATACAACGAATTTATTAGATGGTCTTCGCGGTAAAAAGAACCTGACAGTCAATGAAGAGCTTGCGGCTGTCTACGAAATGTGGATTGAGCAAAATCCATTCGATAATGGCGGCGGCGGCTGGGCTGCTGAGCCGTGGCACCAGAAGGAAATGCCGTTAACTGATGAACTAGTGTCGAGCGCAAGAGCTAAATCGAGCAAGGCGATCATTGTGATCGGACGTACAGCGGGAGAAGATCAGGATAATGCCGATGCACCGGGAAGCTATCAGCTGACCTCGGACGAAAAAGCGATGCTGAAGCAGGTAACCGCCTACTTCGAGCAAACCATTGTAGTGCTGAATGTATCGAACATTATTGATATGAGCTGGATGAACGATGAAAGTTATGTCCACCCCATTTCAAGTGCGATCTACTCTTGGCAGGGCGGCATGGAAGGCGGCAACGCCATTGCCGATGTTCTGGCCGGAGAAGTGACTCCGAGCGGTAAATTGACGGATACCATTGCTTATTCCATCGATGATTATCCATCCACTCGAAACTACGGCAATGAATTTAAAAACTTTTATCAAGAAGATATCTATGTAGGCTATCGTTATTTTGAAACATTTTGCCCAGAGAAGGTTCAATATGAATTTGGATACGGGATTTCGTATACCTCATTTAAAGTCGATGCTGAGCAAGCAATATTGACCACTAAAGATGGGAAAAAATACGTTGAAATTGACGTAACGGTTGCCAATTCAGGAGCTGACTACGCGGGTAAAGAGGTCGTGCAGGTTTATTATGAAGCACCGCAAGGGAAATTGGGACAACCGGCTAAAACTTTGGCTGCATTCGGCAAAACCAAAGTGCTTCAAGCAGGTGAATCAGAGCGCCTTACAGTGAGTTTTCCTGTAGATACAATGGCATCTTATGATGACGCTGGTGTGACAGGGCATGCTTCCGCTTATGTTCTAGAAGCGGGAACGTATCGCTTTTATGTAGGAACAAGCGTTAAAAACCTTATTGCAATAAGCGTACAAGGTAAAGACGGTTACGTTGTGGAAGCTCTTGAGGTCGTAGAGCAGCTGCAAGAGGCGCTTGCACCAATAGAGGGCTTTAGCAGAATGAAGCCGGGCGCTCGGAAGGAAGACGGTTCATATGAGCTGATTACGGAAGAAGTACCCACTCGCAGCGTTTCCTTAGCAGAACGAATTGAGAAGAATCTTCCTGCAACACTTAAGCAAACTGGAAACAAAGGATTTAAATTAAGAGATGTTTATGAGCAGAAGGTTGGCATGGAAGCCTTTATCGCTCAGCTTAGCGATCAAGATTTGGCTGCCATTGTCAGAGGAGAGGGCATGAGCAGCCCGCTTGTTACGCCGGGTACAGCTTCGGCTTTTGGCGGAGTAAGCGACAGCTTATTTAATTACGGAATTCCGGTTGCTTGTACAGCAGATGGCCCGTCAGGTATTCGCATGGATAGTGGCCAGAAAGCGACCCAGGTTGCTATTGGCACTTTACTTGCGGCAACTTGGAATGCTGAGCTGGTCGAAGAGCTCTACGTTATGGAAGGGCAAGAATTGTTAAGCAACAACGTGGATGCTCTGCTTGGGCCTGGCCTCAATATTCGCCGCAGCCCGCTGAATGGCCGCAACTTTGAATATTTCTCAGAAGATCCGCTCATTTCCGGCGTATTTGCAGCAGCATGTACTCGAGGAATTATGAAAGGCGGCTCTAATGCTACGCTAAAGCATTTTGCCTGCAACAACCAAGAAAAGCATCGCAGTAAAGTAGACGCTATCGTATCAGAGCGAGCTCTTCGTGAAATTTATTTGAAAGGCTTTGAAATTGCGGTAAAAGAGGGCGGCGCGAATTCAATTATGACCTCCTATAATCCAATTAACGGACATTGGGCGGCTTCTAATTATGATATGAACACTACCGTGCTTCGCGGCGAATGGGGCTTTAAAGGTATTGTCATGACTGACTGGTGGGCCATCATGAACGATGTCGTCAATGGAGGAGCAGCGGATCGTAAATATACGAACTGGATGGTTCGTGCACAAAATGATCTGTATATGGTTGTTCCTAACTATGGCGCGGAAATCAATGGGTGGGATGACAATACGATTGAATCGCTGGAGAATGGAACGTTAACAAGGGGCGAGCTTCAACGCTCTGCGATGAACATATGTGAGTTCATTATGCATGCTCCTGTATTCTCGAGAAAACAAGTCATTGAAGAGAAGGTCGATACATTCAAAGCGAATGCATCTCTATCTTCGGAGCAAGCACAAGCACTTTCCGAAAATGCACAAGTTAAACCGGCAGCAGCAGGATCAAGCTTTATGAAAGTGGATCAAGCTGGCCAATACCGGATTATTGTCAGCATTATGTCTCCTGAGCCTGAACTGGCTCAAAGTGCTTGCAACGTGACGCTGAACGATCAATTGATGACGACTATTCAGACGAATGGGACGGAAGGCAAATGGATCAAGCAGAAGCTTGTGAAAGTCGAGCTGGAAGCAGGTTTTTATGAACTGAAGCTAGAATTCATCAAACCAGGCTTGCAAATTGAATGGATCGAATTTAAAAAAGTGTAATGCAGAATAGCTGTGTGTCATACTTACCAGAAAGAACGAGGGCACCCGCAAGGGTGCCTTTATTTTTGAATGCTTATGAATTCGGTATAGTAATGCTGTGACTTCATTGCTCTACTGCTAAGCCCTTTTCTTTGAAGACAGCACTTTATGTATGAAATGCTTAGGCGGAATTTGGCCGGGTGATTGTTTATTGGAATCGTTAGAATGAATGATTAATGCCAGTAGTGCAACGTTTATGGAAGTAGCTGCAGCCTGCGAAACGAGGTAGACATTTTCCCAGTTCGGAGCAAATTTATTTTTATATTCATAAAGCCCCTTAAAGTTATACAGCTTGTTCCCATACTTATAGAGAAGCTTGATGATGTGCGAATCAGTAACGTTAGCAAGCGGAGCCATGCCTAAGCTGCAAACGCCGTAGGCTTGTTCTTTGGCCCAAAGGAATAGGGAAACAAATAGAACATCCATTGTGCCATGCGGGCATGCTTTTGTATAACGCATGAGATCAACCGTTAATCGCCGACAAACAGATTCTTCTTCCATTGTTTTAATAAATGGCTGATGATCCCCTGCAATGGAGACAAACGCTTCGTAATTTCCATCAGGCCCAACGAGCACCGCGACTGGAAAACGCATGACATACTCCTTTGCGAAAGAGCCTACAGAAAAGCTTTTTTCTTTCCGATTACCCAGCCATTCATCTGAAATGTCTTGAAGACGATGGAGGAAGGAGTCGGAATATGGCGGGTGCAGAACCTCGAAGGTAAACCCGGAACGTCCAAATTTACTCATGCGATTTCGCAGCTTAAGCCATTGCTTACCATTCAGTTGAAAGGTAGATAAGTCGACCTGAGCTTCTTCTCCGATTTTGGAGCAGCGCAGCCCAAGCTTCTCATACAGCGATAGAAATGAGGATTTTGCTTGATAGAACACGGGTATTTGCTTATTCTCATTGCAGTCTGCTACAAACTGCTCAATAACGCGCCTAGTAAACCGGGGGTTTCCAACAGGGTCGCCAAGTACAATTCTTCTATTTAAGGCTGTGCGGTACACGATCAAAGCCTCGTAATCGGAATCCCAGAACCATTCTTTATCACCAAGGTAGTATAAATGCGTGTGTGAGTTATTGCCGTATCTTTCAAGCAGTTTTGTCAGACGTTCTTCAGAATGGATATCAATCATGGTGAAGCCTCCAAGTAAGCAGTCTCTGGGAGCCAGCTGAAATAATATTTGTCTTCCTATTAAACAGAGATTATAGTTAAAAATTATACCAGTAATACCTATGTTTTAGGTTTTTTTCTTGCGAATATAACGAATGTGGAGGAAGTTTTCATGAAAAAAGCATTGGTCGTAATCGATGTACAGGAAGCCTTTTTTTCGTTGCCGGAAAATTATCTTCACAAAAAAGAAGAGTTGGTAGCGCGGATCAATGAGTGGATTACGGCCGCGCGGGAGGGTAAGGTCCCAATCGTTTTTATCCAGCATACGGATTATGACAACGCAGATGATGAATTTTATGTAGATTCATCGGATTGGAAGCTGCATCATGGACTCGACATAAGGGCTGAAGACACAGTGATTCGCAAAACAAGCTGGGATTCGTTCTATGATACCGAACTGGCATCTACGTTGGAGGAAATGTCGATAGAGCAGCTTATTTTTGCTGGAGCACAAACGGAGTTTTGTTTGGACACCACCATTCGGGCAGCGTACAGCCGTGGTTACAAGAACAATATTTTAGCAAAAAACAGCCATAGTACATTAGATAACACCGTCCTGACTGCACCAAAAATCATCGAACATCATGAGAAGGTTTGGAATAGAAGATTTGTTACTATTCTTGATGTGAATGAAGTGACATTTTAGGAGTTTAGGCTTGCAGGACAGCAAGAAAGGGACCGCTCAAGGCGGTCCCTTTCCATTTGTTAAGACGATTATCCAGAGCGTTTATATAAATAGGGTGAAACGATAAATGATTTATTATGAAATGGAAATTGATTAAATAATGAATGCCACCATTCGCAGCCTAGATCGTTCGAAACCGTAAATAGTTGTGTGTTGATTTCATCTGTTTGCTGTGAAGAAAGCTGGACATGATGAGCCCAGGTATCCAGCAATTCATCCAGCATTAGCTCGACATCCGAAGGCAGCTTCAAATCTGACTCGTAATCGCTCATCCATTTCCCTTCCTTCCTACAGCCTTTTCTTTGGGCAGCATACCAAGCGCTTCGGCAAGCTGACGGCGTGCCAGCAGTATTTTATAGCGAACGGTGCCTGAAGGCAGCCCAAGCGCTGCGCCAATTTCACCGCTTTTCATGCCGCCAACAGCCTTCATGAGCAGTATAGAACGAAGCTCCTCGGGCAATTCTCGGATGGCTGACTCAAGCTCGTGAAACTGCTCACGGCCAGCCAACAATTGTGATAGGTCACCATTCGGACTTGGAAAGCTATACAGCTGGATTTTGGATACAGCTTGTTTATAGCTCTGCGATTTCCGATAATAATCCTTTACCCGATTGGCAGCAATCGAAAATATCCAATACAAATGCTGATCCTCGGGTATACTTTCGACGACATCTTTGCGGTTCCAGATTTTCATGAATACGTCCTGCAGCAGGTCGGAGGCCGTTTCTTTACTTTCTGTTCGTCCGAGCAGATAAGAATAGATTTGCCTTGAATGTGTACGATACAATTGCTGAAACAAAGCCTCTGCGTTTATCGGCATAGCTTGTTTCTCATTCATCATCTCTTGTTTTGATCGTTCCTGTTTTTGAAATGGCAAGGTACTGGAGTAGAGGCACAATAGCCTTCGAAGCTGTTATATCGCCAATGACTACAATCTCGGAAACTTTACTTTTAATTAATTCAAGTTGCACATCATCATCCATTTCGAAATTTCCAATCAGCACCATACACATTTTTTCCTCGACAAATTCAAAGAAGCTGTTGGAGAACGTGTCATCTCCTAGAAATAACCGCACATTGGAGGATGTATTGGAATAATAAATGATTTGACCGAGCATGCGCGATATGGAGCTTCCTAATACGACTTCGCTCCCCTTAGGCAGGATCAGCTGTCCAGCTAAAATGACATCTTGAAACCCGATCTTCTCCACCGGCGAAGTGATGACCGCTTGCCCCGCAATGACGACGATATCCTCGGGAGCGCCATTGCTGTTGGCAAAAAACTCGCCTCCCAATGAAACTTGCCCGGACAAGATTTTCACTTTGCCTGCCGTAGAAGGGACTAAACAAACGCAGCCAATATTTTGCTGGGGTATGCGATTCAAAGCACTAGATAGCGATTCTGGGGCAATTATAATACCAATGTTGCTAATGGAGGTTACATTAGCTAGATCCTCAGCTTTCACTCCAGTCAAATCGAGAAGACCCATATTCTCCAAAGCTCTTTCTTGAACATTAGCTTGCTGTACGTTTTCCATACGCTTCACGCTCCCATCATTTTCTAATTACACTAAATATAACGTATGACATTTAAAAGTGTTGGGAGAAAACAAAATAAGTTAATTCATTGCATCTTTAACGTTGCTTCGTTATCGTAGCATTAAGAGCGGTACATTAATGATACGTGTTAGGAGATTCGGGAAATGAAAAAAAAGATCTTGATTGTTGAAGATGATATTCATATATCCAAAATTATTAAAATGAATCTCAACCTTGTGAACTACGATACGGCGGAGGTTTATGACGGCTTGGCGGCGCTGGAGCTGCTTCAGCGGGAAAAGGTTGATCTTATATTGCTGGATGTGATGATCCCGCATTTGGATGGATTTGCGCTGATGGAACGAATTAAGCCGTATCAGATACCGGTTATTTTTTTGACGGCCAAAAACTCTGTCTACGATAAAGTGGATGGATTAAAACTGGGAGCCGATGATTACATGGTTAAGCCTTTTGAGGCCATCGAGCTGCTTGCCCGCATAGAGACGGTATTGCGAAGATACGGCAAAGAAGAAAGTGTATTACAATTTCAATCTATTGCAGTCAATATGGATAAACGAGAGGTAACCAGTCAAGGGGAAGTTGTCGAGCTGACGCCGAAGGAATATGAACTGCTTGTTGTTTTGCTGAAAAATAAGAACATTGCCCTCTCGAGAGAGCAGTTTATTAGTAAGGTATGGGGCGGCGACTATTATGGCGAGACGAGAACGGTCGATATGCATATTAAATCACTGCGCAAGAAGCTAGAGCTGCAGGATCACATCAAGACGATTTATAAACTCGGTTATCGGCTGGAGGATTAAGAGAATGAAATTTTGGCAAAAAATTTATGTCTTCTCTATTCTGGTCTTCATTATTATTTTTAACGCTGCCTCTATTATGGTGATCGAGCGGAGCCATAATCGAATGCTTAAGCAGGAAATCAACAACGCTTTAAGCCAGAACATGAGCATTCATTCCAGCGTCGATGCGATTGTACCCATCCTTCGAATCTATGACTCCATTGATTACGAAAAAACGGTATTAACGAGAATTGCTAATGAATTTGTTGGTAAAAATAATGAGCAGCTCGTTTATTTGGAGATTAGGGACGAGCAAAATCGGTCAGTCTTTAACAATACCGATTTCCAAATCCCAAAGCAGCGTGAGGAACTGGACAAGCTGGCCGTAGACAAAATTAGTTATATTTTGCGGGATATCGATCAGCGAACGATACTGTTCACATCAAATATTGCGAATATAAACCATAAGAGCTATGTGTTCACCTATATGATCGATGTTACTTCTGTGTACCAGGACCGCGTAGATCAATATCAGTTTTTTGCAAAAGTAGATGTGGCAGCCTGCATCCTCTATATGCTGATTATGTTTTTTGTAAGCCGAGGGCTGACGAGGTCAATTGATCGCCTTAGCCAGACCGCGCAGGTTATTTCACAAGGCGATTTCTCGGAGCGCGTCCGGATAAAATCAAAGGATGAAATCGGCATGCTGGCTCAAAATTTTAACGAAATGGCTGCTGTTGTTGAGGATAAAATTACGATTCTCGAACGAAATAATGAAGAGAAACAGCGGTTCATTAACAATTTTACACATGAATTGAAGACGCCTTTGACTTCCATTATTGCCTACGCCAATTTTATGAGGACAACCAAATATAACGAGGAAATGTTCATGGATAGTTTGAATGTCATTTATTCGGAAGGAAAGCGTCTAGAGTCGTTGTCATTGAAGCTCATGAACCTGATTTTGCTGCAGGAGGACGATTTCCAGATGGAGCTGCACGATTTAGGGGCGATTTTTGCTGAAATAAAGCCGACGCTTCGTGTGATGGCGAGCGAGAAGCATGTGGGAATGATCGTGGAATGCGAACCGTGCGAGCTGCTGGTGGAGAAGGATTTGATAAAGGTGTTGATCTTCAATCTTGTAGATAATGCGCTGAAAGCTTCAGCTCCGCAGCAAACCATCATCCTGCGCGCTCTGTGGCGCGGAGATCAATATATTTTGCAGGTACAGGACGAGGGCATTGGGATTGCCAAAGAACATCAGGATAAAATATTTGAACCTTTTTATATGGCGGACAAGTCTAGAACAAGAAGCAGCAACGGAGCAGGTCTAGGGCTTGCGATATGTCAAAGTATTGCAGGCGTACATCATGCTGCAATCCATATTGCAAGCAATGAAAACCAGGGCACAACCGTAGAAGTTGTGTTCACTCCGGGTCATCCGAAAGGCGGGATTAAGGAATGAACAAGCTCATTCTGGTTATGGTGCTCGCAGCGCTTGCAATCATTTCGACGGGGTGTGGCAACGTATTGGATAGGACCCCCAAAAACACGGTAATGGTTAAAAAAATAACGAAAGAAACGGGCAGCAACGATGTGGAATACGAGGGTGTTCTGTCCCAAGAGGCGGTGAAGACGCTTAGTTTGAATGCAGTCAACAAGTATTTGGAAAAGAGTCTATCGATCGATGAGCTGCAATTCGAGCTGATGGCTATTGACCAGCATAAATTTAGAGAGCTGCTAAATGAAGCGGAGTATGGAGTTGACCCCAGACCGGAAAGGGCGCAGGTAATTGAACAGGGCGCTGAGGACAAGCTGGATTATCAAACCGAACTGGATGACATTTCTGGCGGCTTGTATTATATAACGCTCACTAGATTGTCTGATCCTAATGAAGTGTATGACATCGTGCTGAACGCCAAAGACGGTGATGTGATTAAACTTTCCGAGGTAGGCGTCGTGCGGGCCCCTTCCTCCAGCAGTCAAAGTGAACAAGAGAAAATCATTGCTCTCGCAAATGCGTTTATCGATAAAAAAGGAAGCTACCCCTTATCTGAATTGTCGCTGAATGAGGACATTACCCGCTGGGACAGCGTTGTGGAATTGTATTATACGAGCAAGGATGATAAGAAGTTGAAATATTGTGTCACGGTGAATGTGAGGCAAAATAAGGTTGTCGGGTTTAGCAAGGACGTTATGGCATTGTTAAGCTACTATTCCAGACTGTAAATAGAATGAGACGAAGAGAGCCAATTGCATGTGCAATTGGCTTTTTTGAAATATAAGAATTTATAAGTTTGTTAGCTTATAAAGGGCTTATATTTCACCGTCAAAGCTACTTCAGCGTCTAAAGGACGCCGAAGGCGTTTTTGCTTGCATTTTTATATTTTACAACTTCAATACAACTCTATCTCACTTATCATATATCCAGTCACTATACTGATGAAGTAATGCCTCGGAACGATAGAAGTGCAAGCAGTAGACAATGATAGCAATTGAAAGGAAGAGAACCTATGAAAAAAGCATTGTTCATTTTGTTGACGATAATGATGATGGTAGTATCGGCATGCAGCTCTGCTGCAGGCGGAAATTCAGGAGGTACGCAGACAAAGAGCGAGGGGCAGACCAGTACAAATCCGCCTAAGGAAGAAACGGTTGAACCGAAAAACAGCAATGAGAAAAAAACAATTGTGTTCTCGACTTTTTTTCAGAACGATTTTTTTGTAGAAGCCAAAAAGAAATATGAAGACAAGCATCCCAATATCACCATTGATCTCAAATACATCGATACAGAGGATGCGGATTTAGAGGTCAATTTGGAGAAGTTTATCAAAACGACAGGTACGGCTTTGTTGTCCGGTAAAGGGCCTGACCTGATTGAGATGGACCAGCTGCCATCAGGGGATTATATAAAAAAACAGCTTTTGGTTAATATGAGTGAGCTGATCGATAAGGATCCAACTTTTAAGAAGGAACAGTATTTCGGCAATATTTTGGACGGAATGAAAGTGAACGGAGGATTATATGGGATGCCGCTTGGCTTCTTTATTTATGGTCTATTCGGCAATAATACGTTGATCGAGAAAAGCGGCGTTAAGATTGACGACAGCCATTGGAACTGGACTCAGTTTATAGAAACGGCTAGAGAACTCGTCAAGCATACAGATGAGAATCAATCGGTATTAGGCACAACTGAGCCAGAATATATGATTACGCAGCTGGTTAATGATCAATATGGGACGTTTGTGGATAAAGAGAGCGGAAAGGCTAATTTTGACTCTGCTGCCTTTACTGATTTGCTGAAAGAAGTAAAATCCGTGTTCGATGACAAAATCATGAGTGGAGATAAAGGTTTTCCTATATTTAGAGACACCCAAATTAACTCGCCTGACGATTATATTCGTGAGGTAAAACAAAGCGAGTTTTTGACAGGGGGTCTATCCCACAAGACAAAACTATACTTAAAGCCGATCGCAAGCGGTCAGCAGGCAGGCGGCTCCTTCAGAACGTATCAAACGCTGGGCATAAACGCAAAGTCTTCTGTAAAAGAGGAGGCATGGGATTTCTTGAAATTTATGCACTCTGATGAAATGCAGCATCGAGCAGGCAGTGCCGGCTTCCCACTCAGTAAAGCTTCATACAGCAGGGTCGTCCAGGACGTTTTAAAAAAAGGGACGGTTGAGTCTATTCAACCGATCGGACCGATGAAGGGCAAAGTGTTTGAAATTACCCAAAAGGATATTGACGATCTAGATAAATTCCTTACTGGGGCCAAATATTCGGTTCAGTTCAACAATACTCATATTGATGACATTGTAAGAGAAGAGTCCTTAGCTTACTTCACCGGACAAAAAACGCTTGAAGCCGTGGCAAAGCTAATTCAAAATAGAGTGACGACTGTTTTAAATGAATAGGAAAAGCATCAAAAGTGTTCTGATCAGGCTGCTGCGCAAGGATGGTGCTGCGGCAGCCTGCTTTTTGGCACCGAGCCTGATTGGTTTTTCCTTATTTTATCTTGTCCCGTTTGCCATGGGATTTGTATATTCATTTCAGGATAGTACCGTTAACGGTTCATTTGTTGGTTTGGACAATTACAAGGATTTGCAGGCCAGCGCATCCTTTCGGAAAGCGGCAGCCAATACATTTCTGTTCACTGGCGTTAGTGTACCGCTCATTATCGCTTTGTCTTTGTTGTTTGCGCATTTGCTGAATCAAAAGCTGTTTATTCGAAATTGGCTGCAGACCGCCTTTGTACTGCCGCTTGTCGTGCCTGTCGCCTCTATTGTGATGATATGGCAAATCATGTTCGACTGGAATGGGACATTGAATGCTTGGATGCAGAGCTTGCATCTGGATCGAATAGATTGGATGAAGTCGGAGTGGTCAATCGGTGTGCTCGCCATCGTATATACGTGGAAAAACATCGGGTATAACATCATATTATTTTTGGCGGGGCTTCAAAGCATCCCTAAAGACTATTATGAGACGGCGGATATTGAGGGAGCGGGCATTTTTCATAAATGGATTCATATTACGCTCGTTTATTTGACTCCGACCCTGTTTTTTGTCGTCCTTATCTCTATTATTAATTCGTTTAAAGTGTTTCGTGAAACGTATCTGATCGCAGGCAATTATCCTCATGACCGCATCTATATGCTGCAGCATTACATGAATAATATGTTTTTATCCCTTGATGTACAGAAGCTGACAGCCGCTGCAGTTCTAATGGTAGGCTGTATTCTTGCTTTTGTAATGGTCATGCTTTCCATCGAAAAGCGTTTTCGGAATTCCATGGATGGGTGAAAAGGTGGTGAAAGGATTGCCATTATTAAAGAAGCTTGTGTTGTCAGTTATCATGGGGGGGCTTGCTGCGGCAATGCTATTCCCCATTGTTGTTACATTTTCCAACTCATTCATGACAGAGACCGAAATTGACTATAACTATAATCTCATTGGCAAGATGGTTAATATTGCGGCAGGGGAAAAAGACGGATATATCAATCTAAAGCTGATCCCAGATTGGGTATCATTCGGTCAATATGCGGAGGTATTGGTTCATAAACCGATGTTTCTCCATATGTTTTGGAATTCCGTGTTTTTGGTCGTACCCATTATTGTACTGCAAGTGATAATCGCGTCTCTAGCCGCTTATGCATTTGCCAAGCTGCGGTTTTGGGGGAGGGATAAGCTGTTTGTCGTATATTTGATGACTATGCTTATGCCGTTTCAAGTGACGTTAGTGCCCAATTATATTATTGCGGATAAGCTGGGGCTGATGAATACAGCTTCCGCTATTATACTGCCGGGGATTTTCAGCGCTTTTGGCGTGTTTATGCTTAGGCAGTTCATGATGCATATTCCATATACGTATGTTGAAGCCGCCAAAATAGATGGGGCAGGGCATGCAACTATTTTTTATCAAATTATTGTACCGCTCGTCAAGCCGGGAATCGCCGCTTTAATTGTTTTGTTATTTGTTGATAATTGGAACATGGTTGAGCAGCCGCTTATATTTCTTGAGGACACATTCAAGCAGCCGTTGTCACTCTATTTATCGCGTATTAGCGAGGGTGCAAGGGGCGTTGCTTTTGCTGCCTCCGTTTTGTATATGACTCCGATGGTGCTGTTATTTTTATATGCAGAGTCTTACTTTGTTGAGGGTGTTCAGCTATCGGGAATTAAAGGTTAGCCCATTCACGGAGGGATTTTAATGGAATTACAACTAGCTGGCCAAGCAGTGCCTGGACGCAAAAGAAAAATTCGCCTTCTGTTTGGCTTGTTTATGGGGCTGTTAATCGGATTTACGCTGTTTAGCAATACGCTAATGTCCTTAACTTTACCCAATGTCGTGTTAGTTACGCCAAACCGTGGTGAACTTAATCATACCTTTCAAGGCAGCGGTATTGTGAAATGGCGGGTGCAAACGGCTTTGTCGGGTGAGCCCGGTATGAGGGTAAACAAAGTGAATGTTAAGGAAGGGGAGCCTGTTAAGAAAGGGCTGGTATTGATTGTTTATGATCAGAAGGCTGCAAAAAATCAAATACTAGACGAGCAGGCCGCTCTTAGTAAGCTGCAGCTCCTCAATAAAGAGCTGGAGCAAAGCTATGTCGAAGCCTCCCAAAGCGGAGATGAGAAGAGCGTCGAAAGCGCCAAACATGCGCTGAAGGTAAACGAGATAGATAGGGATATGCAGCAGCGGAGAATTCAGAAGCTGCAGGAGAATTTGGCAGAAACGAGCACATTGGTTGCGCCTTTTGACGGGATTGTAACCAAGGTTGGCGCGGTCGAGGGTGTGGCTTCATCCGAAGGAGGACCTGCTGTTATGATTGCCAATACGAGCCTTGGCTTTGAATTTGAATTACTAGTTCCCGAGGCTGCAGCGGCTCCTCTGGAAAAAGGAGCGAAGCTCGATGTTCAATTGAGCGGCACTCAGGCTAGACAAATCGAGGGCAGCCTAGTGGAAATTCAAGACACTGATGCTCTTAGCCCAGCAGGTGAAGGCGGGAGCACAGCCTCACATACGGCAATGAAGAAATTGCTTGTTGCGATAAAGGATAATCAATTGCAGGGAGGAGAGCGTGCCGAGGTTATGCTGACTCAGAAGACAGATGATGTCATTCTGGTACCGAATAAAGCGATTCACGATGAGGGTGACAAAAAATATGTGTTTGCCATGGAGGAGAGGAGTGGACCATTAGGCAACGCCTTTTACGTTCGCAAAGCGTACATTACAGTCGTTGATTCAAATGATACACAATCTGCCGTTACGGATGGGCTGTTCGAACAGCAGACCATTGTATTCGAGAGCGGAGATCCGCTTCAGGATGGTGACAAGGTTCGCGTTCACTAGGGTCGTATCCTATAAATGTTATAAGGTTTGCCCGCTGTAGCTCTCTGGCTTGGTCAGTAAAACCAATACGTTGAAGTTTGCTAGTGCAAAGCTATATCAATACATTAAGCAGGAGCTTTACTCCATGTAAAAAGGGGTAAGGTTCTTTTTTTAGGTTCAAATTCATCCTTCCATATTTTAATACCGAGTTAACTGATATACTATTCCTATTAGATAAGACTCCTAAAATGGTAATTAAATGTAAATTCATGATGTGATTTTTCTATTATAAACAGCAGGTTCGCTGCGATATTTAAAAATTATGTTCTACCAATCGCAACAGGTATACGGAGGAACTTTCATTGATTGTAAGTACAAAAATTCACATCCCCCATGTCCGTAACTCTTTAGTATCAAGGCCACGGCTAATACAAATGCTTAATGCGGGAATGGAAGCCAAGTTGACGCTTGTTTCTGCGCAGGCTGGATACGGGAAAACGACAGCTTTAAGTGAATGGGTGCGGCAGTGCAATAGAGCTGTTGCCTGGATTTCACTGGACAAGCAGGATAATGACTGGATTCAGTTTTGGAGATATGTCACAGCTTCTATTCAGGAGAGAATTCCCGGCTTTGGCTCCACAGTTGGGGTGCTGCTCGAAAAAGGTTCATCGACTTCGATGGAGCTTGCCATTATAGCGCTGCTTAATGAGCTCAGTCAATTAACCAGCGAGCTTGTCATCATTCTCGACGATTATCATGTTATTGAACTTCCCTCTATAAACCATTCCATGGCCTATTTGCTCGAGCATTTACCTTCTCAAATTCATCTCTATATCGCAAGCCGTACCGATTTGACGATACCTACCGCCAGACTGCTGGCAAAAGGTGATTTACACCGAATCGTCATAGACGATTTACGTTTTAAGCTGGAGGAAGGCGTTCTTTTTTTTCGGGATACGACTGATTTATCATTGTCTAAAGAACAAGTGACGGAGCTGTTCCATCAGACAGAAGGGTGGATCAGCGGCTTGCAGCTTGCAGCAATCTCTCTGAAGCGAAGTGATAACATAGCTGCGACCATTCAACAATTTAAGGGTCAGCAGCATCATATATCCGATTATTTATTGGAAGAAGTATTTCAGCATCAATCGGCATCCATACGCACTTTTTTATTGGAAACCTCTATTTTAAGTCGGATGAATCATTCATTGTGCGAGGCTGTAACGGGCCACCCGAATAGTCAGGAGCAATTGGAGAGATTAGTACAGCTGAATTTGTTTGTTATCCCGTTGGATGATCAGAGAAATTGGTATAGGTACCATCATCTGCTTTCAGATTTTTTGCAGCAAATATTGTTTCGAACAGACCCGGAAAAGTGGATGCAAGTACATATTCATGCTGCTGCTTGGCTGGAGCATCATGGCTTTGACGAAGAAGCAGTAGACCATTACTTAGAGGGAAAGCAGATAGAGGACGCTGTCCGTTTGATTGAGAAAAATTTGCATAAGTTAGTGCATTCGAAAACTGTTTTGTTAGTTAAATGGGTATCGCTTTTGCCGGAAAACGCTTTTGCTGAGAAACCTATGATCGATCTATTGTATATTTCGGTCTTACTAGGAATCGGAGAATGGCAAGCCGCCTTCATAAGAATTGGGGAAGTAGAAACTCGCCTACAAGCGCTGCAGGGAAAGATGAGCGAAGTGGAATGGCGCCAGGTCATGGGCAATATCTACTTTTTTTATTCTATTTCCTCGTATCTTCAAAAGGACGTGGAGCGACTGTCGACTTATCTCGAGTTGGTAGAGAAATATGTGCCGGAAGGCAGCTTTTTTCAAACGATGGGGCGTAACAGACATCAAGCTTATGATATATTTGATGATCATTTGGCGCATATCAATGATCTTCATGCCGTAGACACATTCCTCTTGGAATGGATTAAAGTTTGGGAGAATAAAAAAGAATATCCCTTTATCGGTTTTTTATACGCTTCCTATAGCAAATTGCTATACGAGTGGAATCGATTGGACGAGGCAGAGCTATATGTAAATAAGGCTATTGAGCGTAGGGACATCGTGCCATATGCCCGGATTATGATTCCGAATTATATAAGTGCTTCGAGAATTCAGCAAGCCAAAGGAAATCCAATCCGTGCATCAGAGCTGCTCACTCAGTTGACACGCCAAATTGACTCACCTGATTATGAATTATTTATGTTGGGCATAGAAGCGGAACAAGCTTATTTATCACTGCAGCAAGGTTCGCCCCAAGCTGCTTTTGATTGGATGCAAAGATGTGGTCTGGCGCATACGGATGAGGTTCCATTGTCTCGTATGGCAGAGTATGTATCTTTGGCCAGAGTGCTTGCAGCGTGTGAGCGGATAGAAGAAGCGCTTTTCTTATTGGAACAGATGTATCGTATATTAGAGAAGAAGGATCGTCTCCGAGATCAAATTAAAATTTTAATTATGCAAAGCGTGATGCATCAACGTTTGGGTCATACTGAGGCTGCCAGGAAACAGTTGGAGAAGGCATTACACTTAGGGCAACCAGAGGGGTATGTACGCAGCTTTATCGATGAAGGACCTATAGTAGCTGTACTGCTGACTGCTTATATGAAGGGAAAGCAAGAAAAAGTTTTATCCGCTCCTCCCATGGTTTCACTGGAGTATGTTAGACAGTTGCTTCAAGCATTTACTGTCATACAGGTAGAGGACAAATCGCACAAAGTCCTGCTAACCGAACAAGAGACAAAGGTTTTAATGTGGATTGCGGGCGGATTGTCAAACAAGGAAATCGCTAATCGCCTGAACATAACGGCTGAAACTGTAAAGTTTCATATAAAAAATGTGTACAGAAAGTTTGGAGTAAACAATCGGGTGCAGGCGTTGCAGCATGCCAAACAATTAATGCTAATCGTATAATAGCCCCTTTTTCTTACGCATACCTCCCCATTCGGGGAGTTTTTTTTTTGAAAATATAGTCTTATAGTTAGAAGGATCATTAGGAGATTCGACATAAAAAGATAATCTACAACAATAATTTAGTATAAAAGGGGGATAAAGGCTATAAGTCTAAAATGAATAAAGCAGAAATCGGGAAAAACTAAAGTCTATCCATAGGAGAGTTAAAAAAGCGATGTTTAAAAAAAGAATATCAGGCTCGACGCGAGTATTGTTAAAAGGTTATATGGTTCGTTTACTATTGGGTTTAATGGTTTTTTCATTGTTTTCGTCGTCTCTTGCGTTGCCTGCATTTGCAGATGCGCCAAGCGTTGGCCCAGACGGCAGTGCGGGTTGGACATATTGTGCGGATGAGCGTACTATGTGCAGCTTTGAAGGAACAAAAGAAGTACGATACTGGGGTGATGGTGGTAGTTATAGCTTTAATACAAAAATTGCAACTAACAGTATAGCTTGTTCAAATGACGTATTCGATGATCCTGCTGCAGGAACTCCCAAAAAGTGTTACTACCGTAACCTTCAGCTTGATTCTGGGGAAATGACCAAAGCCGTTAGTAATTACAATAAGACATTTACGGTTACGTTTAACGTATATGCGATACAAGCTGGCACTTTAGAGGATTTGAAAAGCAAGATTACCATTAAAAAAACAAGTAACGGCAACTTTACAGCTCTTGATGCAGACGATACCGTTACGAACGCAACATATACAGCTACATCTAGCACGCTTCAAATCAATTTTAAAGACAATCTAGTTGGTGCGGCAAACGCCATAAAGATTGATGCAGGGGCTTTTTTGGATAGCGATAACACGCCTTACGGTTTGCCGTTAGAAATTACGGCTATCACGTTCACCCCGCCCACAGTTATAGCGGACACGACGGATAACAATAATGCGAATGATATTGAGCTTACGTTCGCTGACGATTCGGAGTGGCGCCAAGCAATCACGGCGGTGAAGGATGGATCTGCCACACTCGCTATGGGAACGGAATATACGGTCAATAACGGGAAAATCACGATAAAAGCCGGCATCCTGGCAAAAGGCAATCATAATATCAACATATCCGCGTCTGGCTATCCAGACGTAGGGGTAAGCCAGCTTGTTAGAAAGCTGTATCCAGGAGCAGGAGCGGGAACAATAAGTGATCCATATCTCATAGAAACCTCTGATCATCTTAATGAGGTTAGAAATAATATGGATAGCGGCACTTATTACAAGCTCATAGCAAACATTAATTTAAACGGTTTCGCAAACTGGGAGCCGATAGGAAATGGTATTGAGCCGTTTAAAGGATATATAGACGGCAGCGGATATCCAATTTCAAATTTAAAAATCGATACTAATTACGCTGCAAACATAGGATTATTTGGTTCTGTGAATGCAGAGGGCACCCTTACAAATATGGTGTTGGAAGATGTTAATATAATTGGACAAAGCAGCAACGTAGGAGGGCTGGCTGGTACTAATTATGGAAAAATTAGCAACAGCAGCGTTACAGGAACGGTACAAGGTTCTACCTCTGTAGGAGGCTTGGTTGGCTATAGTGAAAATGGAACCATACAAAACAGCATGGCGGCGGTAAATGCAAGCGGGATCTTTTATATTGGCGGATTGGTTGGTTTTCGTCAATACGGATCCATTAGCAACAGCTACGCGACAGGTAGTGTGAGCGGAGTAAGTTATGTTGGCGGTTTGATTGGTGTCGCTCAATTTGGTTCAATAAGCAATAGCTACGCAACAGGAGCTGTGTCGGGGAGTTCTTTAGTAGGTGGCTTGAACGGTAATATAGCTTATGATTCAATCAATAACAGCTACTACGACAGTCAAACCACTCACCAAGGAGATACAGGAAGAGGTACTGGGAAATTAACCGCTGAAATGCAAATGAAATCCCATTTTAACAGCTGGAATTTCATTACTGAGTGGTATATTCTCCCGGAAAAATATCCTCAATTATGGGCGTTTGTAGCCTTGGCTCAAGGAACGGACAGCGGTTCAACCAAATTAATCCACGTAACAGAGGGGATGGAATATTCACTTGACGGCAGCACTTATATTCCAATTACCGGTATGGAAGTGGATAACCTTATTGCAGATGCGGGAGATAAAGTCTTTATTCGTGCAGCAGCAGATATATTGAGCACAAAAACATTGACGGTTTCACTAGCGAATATTAAGTCGGGTACTGCACCTACAACGTCGGCATTGACCGCTGGGACAAGTGCGGGAACAACAAAGCTAACTGGCGTGACGAGTGCAATGGAATATAAAGTAGGCTCTGGATCGTACTCGGCAATAACGGGTACAAGCATGGACAATATTGCTGTCAATGCAGGAGAAAAGATTTCCGTTCGATTAGCGGCTGTGACGACACAACCTGCATCACTTGACCAAACGTTAACGGTAACACGCGAGAACATCAAGTCTGCGGCGGCACCGACAACGGGCACTTTGGAACCAGGAACGATTGGTGAGACAACCAAGTTAAACGGTGTTACCTCAGCGATGGAGTATAGAGTCAACAATAATTTGTATGAGAGAATTTCTGAAACAAGCATCGATAATATTGCTGTTAAGGAAAATGATACAATCTCCGTTCGTATAGCGGCAACAGCTCTGCAACCGGAGTCTGAGCCGCAAATACTGACCGTGCAGTCGAATGTAAGAAATCCGAAGAGTGCAGATGCATCGCTTAGCGAGCTTACGTTAGGCGGAGTGACGCTTAGTCCAACGTTTGATAGTGAAACAATGGAATATACATCAAATGTAGCTAACAACGTGACGAGCACGTCAGTTACGGCAATCAAGGGAACTGCAACAGCTACGATTATAGCAGCTGATTTAGGTGTGAAACAGTTATCGGTAGGAGAGAATGTGATTACAGTGCATGTAACAGCGGAAGACGGCATTACGAAAAATGAGTATACCGTCACCGTAACGCGTGCTAAAAGCCCAGATGCAACGCTAAGTGCATTGACGTTAAGCGGCGTGACACTCAGTCCGGCATTTGCTAGCGGTACATTAACGTACACGGCAAATGTGGCTAATGACGTGACGAGTACGACAGTTGCAGCAAGCAAGAGCGATGCAACAGCAACGATTACAGCATCCGATCTAGGTTTGAAACAGTTATCGGTAGGAGAGAATGTGATCACCGTTCATGCAACAGCAGAAGACGGCAGCACACAATACTATACGGTAACCGTAACGCGTGCTAAAAGCCCAGATGCAACGCTAAGTGCATTGACGTTAAGCGGCGTGACACTCAGTCCGGCATTTGCCAGCGGCACATTAACGTACACCGCAAATGTAGCTAACGACGTGACGAGCACGACAGTTGCGGCAAGCAAGAGTACTGCAACAGCTGCGATTACAGCAGCCGATCTAGGTTTGAAACAGTTATCGGTAGGAGAGAATGTGATCACCGTTCATGTAACAGCAGAAGACGGTAGCACAAAAGATTATACGGTCACCGTAACGCGTGCCAAAAATTCAGATGCAACGCTAAGTGCATTGACGTTAAGCGGCGTGACACTCAGTCCGGCATTTGCCAGCGGCACATTAACGTACACCGCAAATGT
>NZ_JBFTSN010000016.1:0-47364 GCF_056400045.1 Paenibacillus sp. 01L418 | reverse complement strand
ACCTTGCAGCATTGTCTGGCGTAGACCCTCAGCTTCATGAGGCTGCTATCGTCGATGGCGCAAGCCGATTCAAACGAGTGCTGCACATCAACTTGCCGACAATTGTACCGACCATCACCATTTTATTGATTTTGAACATGGGCAATATTTTGGGCGTTGGCTTCGAGAAAATTTTGCTGCTGCAAAATCCATTAAATATGGGGTCATCGGATGTCATTTCTACATTTGTTTACCGAACCGGGCTAGTAGATGCACAGTATAGCTTCTCTACAGCTGTGGGCTTGTTCAATTCAGTCGTGAATGCGCTTTTGCTTATCATGGTCAACAAAATTGCGAAACGCACAAGCGAAACCAGTCTTTGGTAGGAAGGAGGAGCAGAATCGTATGGTTACAGCAGTAAAAGAATCAAAGGGCGATAAGCTGTTTCTCATTTTGAACTATATTTATTTGCTACTAGCGCTAATCGTTGTGTTGTACCCGGTGCTTTATATGGTCAGCGCTTCGATAAGTGATCCGAAATACGTCAATTCAGGTGAAATGTGGCTGTTTCCGAAGGGGATTACGTGGGAAGGGTACAAGCTGGTATTCGATAACGCGAAAGTTTGGAACGGATATCTCAATACGATCATTTACACGGTCGTGGGTACGCTGCTCAATCTAGTCGTTACCTTGCCTGCCGCGTATGCGCTGAGCAGAACCGACTTCATCGGGCGCAAGCTGTTCATGGGCATCATTCTAGTTACGATGTTCTTCAGCGGAGGCCTTGTGCCAAGCTACTTATTAATTAAAAACCTAGGCCTCATTAACAGCATGGGTGCGCTTATTTTGCCAGTCGCTGCTTCAGTATGGAATATCATCGTGGCGAGAACCTTTTTCCAGTCTACGATTCCGAAGGAGCTGCAAGAGGCTGCACATATGGATGGCTGTACGAACTTGAAGCTATTTGTCCGTATTATTTTACCGCTATCCTCACCGATTATTGCGGTTATGGCTCTCTTCTATGGAGTAGGCCATTGGAATAGTTATTTCTCTGCATTGATTTATTTGAATGACGAGGCGAAATATCCGCTTCAAATGATTTTGCGTCAAATTCTTGTGCTGCAGGAAATGACAGCAGAGACTACGGGTGCCGCGGTTAGCGGTGAAGTAGCAATGGCGATGAATTCCAAGGCAGATGCGGCTTCTTTGGTCAAATATGCAGTCATTATTGTATCGACGCTTCCTATCATTGCCGTTTATCCGTTTTTGCAGCGTTACTTCGTACAAGGCGTCATGATTGGCTCTGTAAAGGGTTAGTTGCCTTGTTCGGAGCTTTTCCGAAGGACTTTGTGAGATAATGGACGAAGGAAATCATTCCTTCGCTTATTATATAGCATCATTTAAATAGTACAGAAGAAAAAAAGGGAGGATTTAAGAATGTACAAATCAAGAAAAGCAGCGTCCTTGCTGCTTGCAGGTGTGATGACGGTTACATTGCTTGCGGGCTGCGGCTCGAACGGCGACAAGGAAAAAGGAAATACGACTGGAGCGGGAGCAGGAGCAGCTGCAAACGTGAATAAGGAAGGTTTTCCAATCGTTAATGAGAAGCTTACCTTAACGCTAATGGCGCCGGACATCGGTATTCAGAACTGGAATGACATGCCGGTAATGGACGAAATGGAGAAATTGACGGGCATTAAATTTGAGTATTTGAATGCGCCTAGAGACAGCTTTGATACGAAAAAAAATCTAGTTTTTGCAAGCGGCGATTATCCTAATGTATTGTTTGGCGCAAAGCTAACTCAGGCTGAGGAGCTTAATTATGGTGGACAAGGCATTCTTATTCCACTGGAAGACCTTATTGACGAATATGCACCGAATGTGAAGAAGCTGCTTGAGGCTTACCCGGATATTCGCAAATCCATCACAGCACCGGACGGGCATATCTACTCCTTGCCAAGATTTGATTTAAACCAGCCATGGTACCGCAATCCGCTTTGGTATAACGGCGACTTTCTGAAAGCGCTTGATATTAAGAAAATTCCTGAAACAACGGAGGAATTGTACACTTATTTGAAGCGGGTCAAAGAAGAGGATCCGAACGGCAATGGCCAAAAAGACGAAATTCCACTCGCTTCCTCCTCGAAGATGAGAGATTTGCGGACGTGGATTCTAGGAGCTTTTGGCGCATATGAGGAAGAAATTTATGTAGATGACAAGGATGTTGTTCATTATACGCCTATGGAAGAGCCTTACAAGGCGTACCTGGAATACATGAATCGTCTTTGGAGTGAGGAACTGCTCGATCATGAGTCCTTCTCTCAAACGGATGATCAGAAGAAAGCAAAAGCTAAAAACAATCAAGTCGGATTGTTCTCGGAGTGGCATGCATACTTTACACTTGGCGGCGAGCCAGACACCGAAGATGTGCTGTTCAGCCCTGTGAAGAGCGATATGGTAGCAGCTCCTGCAATTGCAAAAAATAGAGGTTATTCAACAGGCGCCTTCGCCATTACGAGCAGCAACAAAGCGCCGGAAGCATCGATGCGTTGGGTCGATTATTTGTACTCCTATGATGGAGCAATGCTGTTTGACAAAGGACCTGAAGGTACGCTCTGGAAATACACTGACAAAGCTTCAATGACGAAGGAATGGCTGCCTGTTCCAGGCGGTGGAGATCGTGAGGAATACCGCTCAACACTTACGCCTAACTATGGTATTGCCGCGCCTATGGTTATTAGTGATGACCTTACAAAGGGCTTGAAAACAGAGTTCGATGAGTGGGTAAGCAAGGAAAATAAAGAAAAGCTGTTGGATCGCGGTGCAAGAGTTCCGTTTCCAGCATTGTTCTTAACTGCAGAAGAGTCGGCTGAGGTTACAAAGCTTCGCTCTGACCTGAGCACGTATGTTATGCAAATGGAAGCTAAGTTTATTACAGGTCAAGATTCGATTAGCGGTTGGGATAAATACGTTGGCACGATCAAGAAAATGGGTGGAGAACGGATGGCGGCGATTTATCAGACGGCATACGACCGCTGGAAAACGAGCTAACATCCAAGTAAATAAGCCAACTCTTGCACCGGAAACGGTGCTTAAGAGTTGGCTTTGATTATGAGCATGATGACAATGATGGGCTTTACTCCACATGGTGGACTTCGGGAGCATTAAGCTTACGGTATTGCCCTGGGGTAAGGCCTGTTTCTTTCTTAAATTTACGAATAAAGTTCGGTGTATCCAAGTATCCGACTTGCTCAATAATGTCTTTAAGTGGAGCATCGGTGCTCAGCAGCAGGCGCATGACCTCATCCATACGGCAGCGCGAAATATATTGTGAAAAGTTGAGGCCTGTTTTTTCTTTGAAGCTGCGGCTCAAATAGGAAGTTGAGATCGCGTATTTCAAGGCGATATGCTCCAGACTGAGCGTGTAATCCGCATATTGTTGATCCACGTACGCTACGATATCGTCCATTAAAGAATGCTGCTCGTTCTCGGTATTTCGTTCCACCTGGTCGCAAATTTGTTCGGCAAGCCTGTTCAGCTTTTGTTCGGTTTCTTCGAGTGTATCGAAGGTTGCCAAGGCAGAAATATGCTGAATAACGCTGTGCATGCCCATTTCAGAGGCTGCCCGCAGCAAGGCATTTAGCAGGTCATAGCAAAAGCAGCGCAGTAAGGATACCGATAATGACTCGTTTTTCATATCAAGGATGATGCTGCTAATCATTTGTCTGGCTACGATTGCGTTTCCTTGCTTTAAGCTTTGCTCTAGCTTGAGCAGCGATTTTTTGGAGATCCAGAAGGTCTCTGTATCAGGCGAGCTGAGCTCTGCCAAGTGTTCAAAGTAAGTGACGTGGCCATTACCGCCTGCCAATCGGAATTCCAGCGCGGTAGCCGCTTCGATAAAGGATTGATTAAGCTCTGCCAAATTCTCGTATGGCGTACCAACCCCTAGCGATGGCAGCAGCTGCGAGTTTTCCATAATCATGAGCTTTATGGACTCAACGATTTGTTCAATCTGCTCCTGCAAAGGTACGGACTCTGATGGTATAAGGCTAACCATGAACGCAAATTGCTCTGCTGGGGAGAACTCGATCCCATAAACTCGCGAATGGAGATCCGGCAGCTCCAATTCATGGAGCATTTCCTGCATCTGCTGGCGTTCCTGACGGGAATTTTCGCCCGTATTGGAAGCATTCCAAGCCAAAATAACAGAGAAATAATACCCTTGCCCCTGCGGAAGCTCAAGTCCTGCATCCAAGACTAGCTGCTCGATCTCTGGGTCGTCAGGCTTGCCATGCTTGAGTAGAAGCAGTAAGCACTGATTGCGAACATAAGGCACCTGTATATCTATTCGAGCATTATAATCATGAATGGTCTGCTTGATCCAATCCCATTCGTTGCTGATTTTTGCTGAATCTAATGCAGTGCTTTTGCTCTTTTGTTTGGCGAACTCCATTAAATCTTTAATGGGATGGTATTGACGCTTGGCCAATAACATAGCTGCGGCAATGCCCGTCAGTACGACGATGCTGAATACAAGTAGAATCAGAGTCTGAATGTGAACGACACGGCTGAAAAATTGATGGCTCGGCATTGCGGCGACGTAAGTCCATCCATTTTCTTGCGATAGCACAGCAACAACAGACTGCTTCTCGCCGTTCAGTGTCAGGCTGTGAATGCCTGGCTGCAAAGCAGAGAGGATAGCTAAGTCACCCTGCGGCATGCTTGCTCCATGATTATTGGCCGTCAGCATTTTGCCGTCCTGATCAAAGATATAGCTGCTGCCGGAAAAGTTGTTGAGGATGGAATCCATGACTCCGGTCAGCTTGGACTCTTCCATCAAATAGACAACGGTTCCATAAGGAAAAGGATCATTTGGCATAATCGGAACGAGCAGCGTAAGCATAGATTCCTTGCGGTAGTTAACGTTGACCTGCTCAGCAGGACGCATAATCGGACCTTTGGCTTCATTTAGGTCATGAAGTAAATCCTCTTTACTCACTTGATTAAACTGATAGGTTTGGCTGAATAAAACATCTACATTGGTAAGGCCGCGAGATGAGTAAATAGTGGAATCCTCATGGAAATATAGGAATAAATCTTCCAAAATGCTGCTGTTGGCTTTGTAGGTAGAAAGTTGACGAATAGCTTCCCAGCCGAAATAGGGATCACGAACCATATAAGGCGTTAATTGCTCGTCGTAAGCTATTTTGCTGGCGATTTCCTGAAGCTCTCTCATCCGGTCATCAATCGTCATTTTCACTTGATTCAATTGATTCACATTGGACTGTTCTATCTCTGAGCGAAGACCAGTGACTGCGTTTTCATAAACGAATATGGTAACTCCGGTCAAAGGGATTAGGAAGATAAGTATGTACGACAAGGCGTATTTTAGAAGTAAGCTTGATTTCAAATGATTCCAATTTATTTTGGCTCGTGACAACGAAGTTGACTTATTTGTGAGCTTTGACACGACTGTGTTCGCCTCCAGTACGTAATTGTAATCCATGTTCAATCATGACGCTTAGTCTTCCATTATGCAATAAATAGCGGATCATGGAAAGTAAAGATCCATAAACAATAGAGAAATGATAGGAGCGAGAACCATGAAAGCAGTACTATTTTATGACCCTACTTTTCCGTTAGACGGCTGTGCGCCAAATACAGAGGCACTTCAAAAGCTGAATAGTCTGTTTAAAGTAACCGATGCGGAAGGATTGTCAGCAGCTCTTAAAGAGGACGGGGTAGACTGCCTCGTTCATTTGCACGGATCGTATTTTCCGAAAGCATCATGGCCGGAAATACTCGCTTTTGTAAAGYGGGGCGGGGGATTGATTCATGCAGGCGGAGCCCCTTTTAAACAGCCGGTGAGCCGGGATGGCGAGCAGTGGGACGTCCAGCAGGAGATGACAGCGTACCATCAGGAACTATTTATTCATGAAGCGCTTGCTGTCGATCATACGCGCTCGACTGAATTGTGCCACAATCAGGAGCTGCCTTTGCTGCAGGGCAAGGAGCATTTGTTCACGATTGAACCTACGTTTGGCCTTATTTTGCATGTGACGCATGAGCGGGATCAGCTGAATCAGGCTACGGGCTCGCAGGGACCGATGAATGCACACATTCGTCCGCTTCTGAAGGGAATGTCGGCAGGCGGCCGGGAAGTATCGGCTCCTGTCGTTCTGATCGAGCATAACAAGGGCGACTTTGCAGGCGGACGCTGGTTGTTTGTGAATCAACAGCTGACTGACCGTTTCTGGTCGGGCGCAGGTGCGGATGCTCTTGCAGAATGGGCGGCATTTTGTGCGAGGGGTGTAACTGAGCTTTGGATTAAACCGAGCTACGCTGTTTATTATGAAGCAGAGAGACCGCATCTGACGCTTCAAGCACAGCAGATTAAAGCGGCATACGGCTATGAGCAAAGCAGCAAGCAAGAGAACTGGTCGATGGCTATTTCTATTTATAAGCAAGGAGAGGCTAAGGCGGTATGGGAGCATCAGTTGAGCGTGAGCGTTGGAAGCGAAATCGAGTATATGAGTTTTAGTGTACCGCTCGCTATTGAGCCGGGCTTGTATGAGATTGTATGTGAAGCCGAAGCTGAAAGCGGAGAAAAAAGAGTACTGCGGCAGGGCTTCTGGGGGTATGACCGCGATTTGCTGGAGAGAGGTACGCCGCTTGCAGTTGGTCGGGATTATTTTGAGAAAAATGGCGCTCCCTTCCCGATTGTAGGAATGACGTATATGACCTCGGATGTTGGCCGGAAATTCGTGTCTATGCCAAATGCCGCGATCTGGGATCAAGATATGGCGACGATGAAGGAAGCCGGCATCAACCTGATTCGTACCGGTTTATGGACGGCGTGGCGGCATCTTATGTTCGAGGATGGACATGCATCGGAAGAGCTGCTCAGAGCTGTAGATGCTTTTATTTTGACAGCGGCTAAACATGAGATTGAAATGACCTTCAGCTTCTTCGCCTTTGCTCCCGAAGCTTGGGAAGGCAAAAATCCGTATCTCGATCCAAGAAGCGTACAAGCACAAAAACGGTTTATTGCAGCGATCGTATCCAGGCATAAACACACGTCCAATGTACAGTGGGATTTGATCAATGAGCCTTCATTATTTGATCATATGCGCATTTTCTCAGGGCCTCGCTCCATGCATGATCCTTTTGAAAAAGCAGCCTATGTGAATTGGCTAAAGCAGCGGCACGCATCGATTGGCAAGCTGCAGGCGCGGTGGAATATGACGAGCACGGAGCTGCCGGACTTTGAAGCGATCACCTTGCCGGAGCAAACGGACATCGCGTTTGATATTCAAGACGTGAAGAAGCTGAAGAAAAACACGCGCTGGCTGGACTATACACGGTTTACGATGGATATGCATAACCGCTGGGTAGGGGAGCTTACGGCAACGATTCATGCCATTTCCCCGCGTCAGCTCGTGACCGTTGGCCAAGACGAGGCGCTTGGCATGGGGCCGCGTCCTTCCCCGCTAATTTATGCGGAAAGCGTAGATTACACAACCGTACACACTTGGTGGCTGAATGACAGGCTGCTATGGGACAGCGTATATGGCAAAGATCCTAGCAAGCCGACCTTGATTCAAGAAACGGGCATTATGTATGTGGAAATGCCGGATAACCGGGCGAAGCGTTCAGAGGAAGAGCTGAGGAACATCTTGGAGCGCAAATATGCATATGCTTTTGYCGCAGGCGGCGCAGGTGCGGTGCAGTGGCTGTGGAATACAAACTATTTCATGGACAACGTTTGCGAGTCGAATATCGGTGCACTGCGGGCTGACGGGACACAGAAGCCGGAAGCGGATGTATCCTATGATTTTGGCAAATTTATTGGGCAGATTTCGAGCTTGTTTGAGGAACGCCAGCTAGAGGAGATTGCGGTAGTGTTTCCTTACTCCAATGATTTTTCCAGCCGCCGTTTTGCATGCGAAGCGACAGGGAATTTAACTCGTGTGCTGGGCTACGAGATGAAGCTTCCGCATCGCGGCATTGGAGAGTTTCACTTGGAAACCTTGCAGCGCGACAAACCGAAGCTCATTATCGTTCCGAGCGCTCACAATTTCAGCGATGCTGCGCTGACGGAGCTGCTTGCGCATGTTGAAGCGCATGGAGGCACGCTGCTCTTCACCGGACCTATTGGGCTGGATGAATATTGGAAGCCAACCTCACGGGCGGAATCGATTGTAGGACCGTATCGTTTGAGCAATATATCACGGGAGGAAACGCTGCAAATTGGCGAGCATACCTTCAAAGCTTCTTTCGGAGGCAAGAAGATTGGCGAGCTGAACAAAGAAATTGCTTTGGACAGCAGCGGAAGCTATTCGGATGGCATTTCAACCGTTCGTACCGTAGCTCACGGATTAGGCAAAGTCATGTGGTGTCCGCTGCCGCTGGAGCTTAACGAGCGTACGGATACCCTTATTGCGCTTTATGAGGCTGCGCTGCATGAGGCTGAGGACTTGAAGCCAGGAATCGTATGGGAAGCAGGCGGAGACCACCCGGGGCTCTTTGGCAGCAAGCTGCAATTTAAGCAAGGAAGCCTGTATACTTTTATCTCGGAAGCGGGTACGGATTGTCCTGTTACTGTGCGTGACGCAAAAACCAACAAGAGCTACAGCTTCGTGCTGGAGAGTGAACGCTCGGTTCTATTTGCGACGGATTTGGAAGGCAATGTGCTGGCGTCCTATCGCGATATTATCGTATGAGCTTTGTAATGGGGTTAGCTTAGACAACTGCAATGTTTATCGAGAGGCTGCTTCAAAGGTAGATAAATCTACTTTTGGAACAGCCTCTGTTTCTTTTTAGGTGGTTGTTTTCAAAAAAACAGCTTCACTAATTTTAACTGAACGAGGTTAAACAAACATAAGCCTAGTTTCTAGCTCTATTTTTGATCAATGAGCTTGTTTGTTGAAAATAGGTCTATATTTTAGTTCTATTTTGGCAAAAACGTCACTTTATCAAGCTGATTTGCTGGTGATGTGGAAGTTTAAGACTAATTTCTAGCTCTATTATTGATTAATGGGCTTATTTGTTGAAAATAAGACTATATTTTAGCTCTATTTTCGTTGAAACGGTTTCATATCATACTGATATGCGGGTGATGGGGAAGTATAAGACTAATTTCTAGTTCTATTTTTCATCAATGGGATCGTTTGAAGAAAATAAGGCTATATTTTAGCTCTATTTTCCCTGAAACGGCTCTAAATCATGCTAATCTGCGGGTGACGAGGAATTTAAGGCTACTTTCTAGCTCTATTTTTGAACAGTGGGGTCGTTTGATGAAAATAGGACTATATTTTAGCTCTATTTTCGCTGAAACGTCTCCAAATCATGCTGATTCTCGGGGTTGATGAAGTTTAAGTCTACTTTCTAGCTCTATTTTTGATTAATGGGCTTGTTTGATGAAAATAAGACTATATTTTAGTTCTATTTTGGCTGAAACGTCTCCAAATCATGCTGATTTGTGGTGTTGATGAAGTTTTTAAGTCTACTTTCTAGCTCTATTTTTGAAAAATGAGCTTGTTTGATGAAAATAAGCCTATATTGCAGATCAATATTAGTTGAGAAGAGCAGGGGCAGATGAGAGCGTGCCGCATGGCTTTTTATCTTTTTGAATAGCACCTTCTTTTTGTGCATCGGTTCCTTTCTGTCTAAGAAGTTGCTTATTATGCACGTTTTCTACTTATGGTTTCGGCATAAATCGCTGCTATCGCAAATAAAATGGTAGATGGTGGGTGACAAGCTGAGGCGAGGCGGGGATCTAATGAACAGAAGAGGGATCATTAAAGGTTTGGCTATTGTTTTATTGCTGCTTGTAATCGTCTATATCGGAGTAGCGGCGATTCCGGATAAGCAGCTGGAACAGCTGTGGACTAGTGAGCAAGGAGAGATTATTGAGATAGCGATCGCAATTGGCATGATCGGGTTTGGGGCCCTGCTAATCCTGATTATTGTATTCGATCTGCCAGCTGGCAACAGTCACATAAGCAATCGCAGCCATGAAGTGGTTGAAGCCGCTAGAGCGAAGACGGAGTCAAGGCCAGAGGTTGCCGTAACGCCTGCATGGGAGCCGCCACCCGTCCCTCTAAAAACACCTTCAATCGAGCAGATCGTTGGAGCCGCAAACGCTGCCGCTGAGTTAATAACGAATAGCCGTAATGCTGTCATCACGATGAAGGTCATTACCGGTCATGCGCAGCATATTGGTGAGCGTGAGGAGCAGCAGGATGCTTATGGCTTCTCGTCACTCGAAGATGAAGAAGCTATTGAGCGTCACGGCGTGCTTGCTGTGCTTGCGGATGGCATGGGCGGCTATGCTATGGGGAAGGAGGCGGGGCAGCTTGCCGTGCAAACGATGCTGAATGAATATATATCAAAATCAACAGAGGAGTCTATCCCGCGGGCATTGGAGCAGTCGCTGCATCTTGCCAATCAAGCTGTATATGAGATGGCGCTAAGTCATGAACTCGAATGGAGTGTCGGAACGACGCTTATTGCGACCGTCATCCATCAAGGAGAGCTGTACTGGATATCTGCCGGCGACAGCCGTATTTATTTGTTTCGAGGCGGAGTGCTCATGCCGCTAACGAGGGATCATATTTATGCGAATCGGTTACGGGAGTATGTTTTGGCGGGCAATCTAACACAGGAGGAAGCCGAGTCACACCCGGAGCGCCATTTGTTAACAAGTTATTTAGGTATCCCTCGCATAACAGAAATCGATGCCAATCAAGAGCCGCTGCACCTTTTGACGGGCGATTTAGTTATATTGTGCAGCGATGGGCTCTATGACGATTTATCAGATAAGCTGCTGGATGAGGCGTCGTGCTTATATCCTCCGCTTGCCGCAGCGTTTATTTTGCAGCATGTGCTTGCAGAACAAAGGCCTTACCAGGATAACGCAACGATAGCCATATTAGCTTGTGTGTAGGTTTATGGTTAGAAACGCCCAGATAGTGGGTAGTATAAGGTAGGTGATATGAAGAAGGAGGTCTTTATAATGGATAATGAACATGATGTGCGGCATGCTAAAAGCCTAGCAACGGAAAAGGATATCGATCCTGATTTTGGTTTGTTTACGGAGGATGCGAGTGGCGCAGCTGTGCCTCATGCATCGGAGCTGCTGGAGAAGCAGCATCCCGATGCACACGTGCTTGAATCTCATATTCCTGCTTCGCTGGATAATCGTACGAGGCTGGACGACGAGGTCGATACGCCAGAGGAAATTTCTGAGGAGCTGGCTTCGGTGCCCGATGCGGATGTTATGGCGAAGGACAGTCCGATCGATCCTGCGTCTCCCGGTGAGGAATTCCACGGCATTGACCTATTGAATGGTGTCGGCAATCACCCTGAGGATGAGACGGAAGAGCTCTAACTACTGATCCGCATAGATTAGCTGGAGAATAAGGCTTCCATAATAGACGTCTATGTTGTATTCCATACAATATTGACGTCTATTTGTCGATTTAATACATGCGATAAGTACCTTCGCCAAGCGAATAACAAACATAACTGTTGTGCGATGATGATGATGCTTATGTTACAATAGAGGAACAAATGTTCTTTATGGGAGCGGTAGAAGGAAAATATGCTGATAAACGATACGGTCACGATATCGGTGAGAAACTTAGTCGAATACGTATTTCTGAGCGGCAGCATCGACGTAAGGCTAAATGCCATCGATACGATGCATGAGGGCACGAAAGCGCATCAGAGAGTACAGCTAACCTATGGTGAGCAGGATCAGAAGGAGGTCTATGTCAAAGCGGATATCCAGTTGGATGATCTGCTGTTTGTCGTGGACGGACGCTGTGATGGACTGCTTGGGACAGACCCGATATTGACCGTAGATGAAATCAAATCGACTGGCGGTGACTTGGATCGTATAGCAGAGGACGGTTATCCTGTCCACTGGGCGCAGGCGCTATTTTATGCCTACATGTATGCTAAGGAGCATGAACAGTCCGCAATGCGTGTACAGCTTACCTATGTGCAGACGAAAACAGAGGAAGAGCGGCGGTTCATGCGGGAAGTCAGCTTCGTAGAGCTGGAGCAATACGTTTATGAGATTACTGCGCGATATGCTCCCTATGTGCAGCAGCTCCGCAAGCATGAGCAGTTAAGGAATGAGAGCATTAAGGGGCTTGCTTTCCCGTTTGAGACGTACCGAGCAGGGCAGCGCAAGCTTGCCGGAGCGGTCTACAAATCAATTGAGGAAGGCGTTCGTTTGTTTGCGAAGGCGCCGACGGGTATAGGGAAAACCATATCGACGACCTATCCAACGATCAAAGCGATAGGAGCAGGCATGCTGCAGCGTTTTTACTATTTGACAGCAAGGACGACAACAAGAGCGGCTGCCGAGGACGCCCTGATTTTTATGCGCGAGAAAGGGCTGCATCTACACGCTGTGACGATTACGGCTAAGGATAAAATATGCTTCCAGGAGGAAGTCCGCTGCGAGAAAGAGCATTGCCCTTACGCGGAAGGCTACTATGATCGGATTAATGGGGCCGTGCTTGATATATTGGAGCAGGAAACGATTATGACGAGGCCTGTTATCGAAGCCTATGCCCATAAGCATAAGGTTTGCCCATTTGAATTTTCGCTGGATTTGGCGTATGCATCGGATGCGGTTGTCTGTGATTATAATTATATTTTTGACCCGCGCATTTCATTTAAGCGTCAATATGCGGAGATGAAGAAACGGACAGCGCTGCTGGTGGATGAAGCACATAATCTTGTGGATCGAGCGCGGGAGATGTTCTCTGCGGAGCTGACGAAAGCTCCGTTTCTTGCGCTGCAGCGAGAGTTGAAGGGTGTGCATAACGAGGGGTATCGCACCGCCAAGGCAATCAATGATTATTTCATCGCGCTGCGCAAAAGCAGCGATGGGGCGCCGCATTTGATTCAGCGGCAGCTGCCGGAGGAGCTGGTCGCATTAGTGGATGCGTTCGCGTCGGCTGCGGAACAGGCGATAGCTATAGGTGTTAGCGGAGACAGCACGCTGCTGGATACTTATTTTGCAGCGCAAAATTTTGTGCGGACAGCTAAGTTATTTGATGATCGTTATGTCGTCTATATCGAGCTTTCGAAGAGCGATGTTCGGCTTAAGCTGTTTTGCCTTGATCCCTCTCAATTGCTGCAGCAGGTCGGTAAGGGTTATCGCTCGCATATCTATTTCTCTGCAACGCTCTCTCCCGTCTCGTATTATATGGACATGCTGGGAGCGGGAGAAAATGATTATACGCTCGCAGTGCCGTCTCCTTTTGCGAAGGAACAGCTTGATGTAGTCATTAATCCGCTTTCTACAAGGTACCATGACCGCGATCAATCTAAGCTGCCGATAGCGAAGCTGATTATGGAGCTGATGAGTGAGCGGCCGGGTAACTATTTTGTATTTTTCCCATCCTACGCTTACATGAATGCTGTTTATGAGACGTATATGGAGCTGAAGGAATGGTCTGTTCCAACAGGAGCGGCCTCGGATGCAGAGGTACTGCTGCAAACGCCCGATATGGCAGAGGAAGAGCGGGATCGTTTTTTAGGTGCATTTCAGGCTGGGAGCGGGAAGTCCTTGATCGGTTTTGCGGTGATGGGCGGCGTGTTCTCGGAAGGCGTTGACCTCGTCGGAGACAGATTGGTCGGCGTTATCGTTGTTGGGGTAGGTTTGCCGCAGCTTGGTGTAGAACGCAATATGCTGAAGGATTATTTTAACGAGCAGGGCAAGAATGGGTACGATTATGCTTACGTATTTCCGGGAATGAACAAGGTGCTGCAAGCTGGAGGAAGGCTCATCCGCTCGGAAACCGATCGCGGCACACTCGTGCTCATCGACGATCGGTATTTGCAGTCCCAGTATCAACGGCTTTTGCCTGAGGAGTGGAAGGGATAATCAATTGACAGAATCGGACTCTGTTTTTGGTTTGCGGCTGAGAAATGACGGCAATTGCACGGAACCAAACCTTTTCTCGACATATGCTGCAGCCGATAAGGTGATTAATAACCCGAGCAGCGATCCGCATACGGACAAGGGAACGACCCAGAATAACGTGGGATGTGTAAAAAAAGGAATGAGTGCGACGGCCAAAATCGGAGGCGCGTTCCATTTGAAGGTTCGGATGCAAAAAATAACGATGATAAGCGTGAGAAGCAGCGAAAGAGCGCTCGCGTTCCAGTGGGCAAATAAAGATCCGATCAGCGAGGAAAGCACGGCGCCAACGGCGATTTTGCGTAGTTCGGCTTTCTCGAATGGACGCGAGATGAAGAGCAGGCTGAAGGCACCCAAGGTAGGGAAAAACAAGGTGTGCATACTCGGAATATGTAACGAAATCCAGTAAATTGTGATGATATATAAGCAGATTGCATAAGTTCTAATACGCATGCTGTAAAATCACCTTCTTTCAAAAATAAGTGGCTGCTGCGAGCCATTTTACATTTTACCTTCTCCGTTCTTGTACCGTCAATCGCTGATATATTCCATTTGCCATCTTGCTCGGCATAATTTGTTTTTTTACCAATCGGTATTGACAGTAATTTCTATGGATGGTAAAGTGACTAATATATTTTAGCGAGAGGAGGGTTACGTTACATGAACACTTACGATTACAATCAATTTGCAGCGAAGAATAACCATCATTTGAACATGAATAACGTAATCCATCCGCGCGTTGTTTCACTTTGATTAAAGGGTAAACCCCATCATCAGAGGCGCATGATTACGTCATCGTAATTATGCGCCTTTTCTATGACCTCGCGAGACTTGACTATGTTCTAAGTCGCGTTTTTTTGAGGGGAAGAAGCGTGTCGTTACGACGACACGCTTTTTTTGTGTTCTCGGGAGTAAATCGAAGGTAAACGAAGCTTGGATGGATAGCGGAAGGTGTGGTAGAGAAGCATGTTTAGTGTACTCAAAAAATTAAGCTGGTTTTTTAAATTGCATTGGAAGCGTTATACGGTTGCTATAACACTTCTAGTTCTAACAGGAATTATTGATGTCATCCCGCCTTGGCTTATTGGCTATACGATTGATGGCATACATCAGGATTTACTCGGTCAAGCCGATTTTAATCGCGTGCTTTACGGCTGGATCGCACTAACGGTAGTAGGCTATGTCATTACGTACATATGGCATTACAAGCTGTTTGGCGGAGCATTTGTGCTGGAGAAGTTGCTGCGCTCACGATTAATGGGACATTTTTTACGAATGACCCCCACCTTTTATGAACGCAATCGGACGGGCGATCTTATGGCGCGCTCGACCAATGATTTAGGAGCGGTTGCACAGACAGCCGGCTTCGGTATTTTGACGTTAATCGATTCGACCTTATTTATGATTACGATTCTAATTGTTATGGCAGGCTTGATAAGCGTGAAGCTTACGCTTGCGGCATTGCTGCCGCTGCCGCTTATGGCGCTTGCGATGAAGCATTATGGTAAAAAAATTCACGAACGTTTCATGGACGCGCAAGACGCATTTGGCGATTTGAACGATCAGGTGCTGGAATCAGTATCGGGTGTTCGGGTTATCAGAGCCTTCGTGCAGGAAGAAGCAAGCGAAGCACGTTTCAGCGCCAAAACAAATGAAGTGCTTAACAAAAATATTGCTGTTGCGCGCATCGACGCGTTATTCGAGCCGACGATGAAAATACTCGTTGGAACAAGTTATTTGATCGGGCTTTGTTATGGCGGATATCTTGTATTCCATAATGAAATTACGCTCGGGGAGCTCGTATCCTTCAACGTGTTTCTTGGTATGCTGATCTGGCCGATGTTTGCAATCGGTGAGCTCATTAACATTATGCAGCGCGGCAATGCTTCGCTCGATCGTGTAAGTGAAACACTTGGCTATAAGCCTGATGTTGCTGATGCAGCAGCACAGGTGAAAGTAGATGAACCAACGTCCGTTGAATTCAAAAATGTGACGTTCCGTTACCCGTCCTCCCAAGTCGACAACTTGGTTGATCTCTCCTTTGCGTTATCGCAGGGGCAGACGCTTGGTATCGTAGGCAGAACAGGCAGCGGCAAGACTACATTGCTGAAGCAGCTGCTTCGGGAATATCCACTTGGACGCGGCAGTATTCATATATCTGGAGAGCCGCTTGGCAGCTTGAAAATCGATGACATGCTGGGCTGGGTCGGATATGTGCCGCAGCAGCCTATCTTGTTCTCGAAGACGATTCGCGAAAATATTTTCTATGGCCTAAAAGAAGGTACAGACGTCGATTTGCAGCGAGCACTCGAGCGGGCTTCGTTCGCCAAAGATATTAAGTTTTTGCCGGATGGACTTGAGACGATGGTAGGCGAGCGGGGCGTGGCATTGTCCGGCGGACAGAAGCAGCGTGTAAGTATTGCGCGTGCCCTTATCGCCGATCCGGAAATATTGCTAATGGACGATGCTTTGTCAGCTGTTGACGGGAAGACGGAATCCGAGATTATTGAGGGCATCCGTACAGAAAGAGCAGGCAAGACGACATTCATTACGACGCACCGGTTATCCGCAGTACAGCATGCAGACTGGATTATCGTTCTCGACGAAGGACGAATTGTGCAAGAAGGCACGCATGAGCAGTTGCTGGAGATGGGCGGCTGGTATCGCGAGCAGTATGATCGTCAGCAGCTTGAGGCTATTATTGAAACGTAATAAATTGGAGGCGTGAAGAGCAATGGGCAACACAGGAAAACGATTGTTTCAATACGCCATGCTTTATAAAAAACCGATCCTGCTTGCGCTTCTTCTGCTCGTGCTTGCTGTATGCGCAGAGCTTGCAGGACCGCTAATTGCAAAACGGATGATTGACCAGAATATTCTCGGCATCGAGAAGAAATGGCATGAAGTCGAAGCAAAACAAGAGTATGCGGTTCTTTATAAAGATAAATGGTATAAGCGCGAGGATCACTTTGCCGCTTCGGAACAGAAGGGCAAGGAGGTTCGCGTGCTGCAGGTTGGACGCAAATTTTATTGGCTGGAGGATGCGCTGGCATCTGATCAAGGCAAACGTGTCGTAGAGGGGAACAACCTTGCGGTGACAAATAAGGAAACGGGCGAAACGGTCTCGTATCCAGTAACACAGCTTACATCACAAGAGCTGTATTCCTTCTATAAGCCGGAGTTTCCGGCGTTAATGAAGCTAGCAGCTATGTATTTCGGATTTTTGCTGCTCGTAGCTGTCTTCACCTACGGACAGCGGCTAATGCTGCAGACGTCAGCGAATCGTATCGTGCGCAAGATGCGTACGGATATATTTGCACACACGCAGCGGCTGCCGGTCAATTATTATGATAATTTATCAGCTGGGCAGGTTGTCTCGCGGGTGACTAATGATACAGAAGCTATACGCGAGCTGTATGTCGCAGTGCTGGCGAATTTCTTTACAGGTGTTATTTATATGGTGGCTATTTATGGAGCCTTGTTCTTGCTTGATATGCGCTTAGCGCTTCTGGCTCTGCCGCTTGTGCCAATCCTCATCGTTTGGATTATCGTTTATCGTAAATTCGCTGCTCGTTATAACCGTATCATTAGATCAAAGCTGAGTGAAATTAACGGAATGATCAATGAATCGATACAAGGGATGACGATTATTCAGGCGTTCCGCCGTCAGAAGGAAACGACGAAGGAATTTGAGGAAATGAATGAGCATTATTATAAATATCAAAACAAGCTGCTCAGCCTCAACTCGGTGACATCGCATAATCTAGTCAATGTTATACGGAATACATTGTTCCTCATTGTACTCATTATGTTCTGGGGCGATTCACTCCGCGGAGCGGTATCGGTCGGCGTGCTTTACGCATTCATCGATTATATGAACCGTATGTTTGCGCCGATCGTTGGTATCGTAAACCAGCTATCCAATCTCGAGACGGCACGCGTATCTGCAGAGCGAGTATTTAAGCTGATGGACGAGGAAGGAATCGATGTCGTTTCCGGCAAAATGGACCGATATAAGGGCGATGTTAAGTTCGAGGATGTTTCTTTTGCTTATAAGAAGGATGAATATGTGCTGAAAAATATTTCCTTCCACGCTCAACAAGGCCAGACGGTTGCGCTAGTAGGCCATACCGGCTCAGGCAAAAGCTCGATTCTTAATCTGTTGTTCCGTTTCTACGATTCGAACGAGGGCAAAATCATCGTAGATGGCACCGATGTACGCGATATGCCGAAGCAGCTGCTAAGGCAGCATATGGGTATCGTTCTTCAGGACCCATTCCTATTTACCGGAACGATTGCATCGAACATCAGCCTTGATAACCCGGAGATTAGCCGCGAGAAAATTGTACAGTCGCTGCGTGACGTTGGCGCTTACGACATGTTCAGTCAGTTCCAAGGCGGCATTGATGCTCCTGTTATTGAGAAGGGAAGCACACTGTCTGCTGGTCAAAGGCAGCTGATTTCCTTTGCAAGGGCACTTGCTTATGATCCCGCTATTCTTATTCTCGATGAGGCGACAGCCAGCATTGATACCGAGACGGAAGCCATCATTCAAGAGGCGCTTGATGTACTGAAGAAAGGCCGCACGACGTTCGTCATCGCGCACCGCCTGTCGACGATTCGCAGTGCAGATCAAATTCTTGTGCTTGATCGCGGCGTCATTGTGGAGCGAGGCAGCCATGATGAACTTATGGAGCATCGCGGCAAATACTACGCGATGTATCAGCTGCAATTCGGCGCAGCATCTGCATCATAGAAAACGGCAAAAAAAGGCTAAGCGAGAGTCATCCCGCTTAGCCTTTTTTATTTGGGCAGATATTATCGTTTGTTAGTACATCAGGTCTTGAAGCGGCTGATCGCCTCATTCAAGGTAGAAGCTAAATTACGCAGCTGCTCGGAGGAGCTTGCAACCTCCTGCATGGAAGCAAGCTGTTCTTCTGACGCCGCAGCGACACGCTGTGAGTTTCCTGCGGAATTAGCCGTTATGCCCTCAAGCGCATCTAGCGAAGCTGCAATTTGCTCGCTGCCAGCTGACATTTGCTCCGACGCTGCGGATACTTCCTGTACTTGACTGGAAACATCACGAATGGAAGTAACGATAGAGCGGAAGGACTCGCCGGCTTGTGCCGAGATGTTTGAGCCGAAACGCGCGGCTTCCACAGACTGCTCCATTGATGAAACGGCTGTTGAAGCATAACTTCCGATGCTATGCAGTATAGTTCCAATCTGCTCGGAGGATTCCTTGGAGCGTTCAGCCAGCTTGCGGATTTCATGGGCAACGACAGCAAAACCTTTGCCATGCTCGCCGGCACGCGCCGCTTCAATAGACGCATTAAGTGCAAGCAGATTAGTCTGATTGGCTACATCGCCGATCAAGGCGAGGATGCCGCCTATTTTGTCACTCTGCTCCTTCAACTCATGCAAGGTCGTAACCGTTTCGACTACATTGGACTCGATAGTATTCATTTGATGCAATGTTTGATCAATAACGGTCTCGCCTTCCGTAGCCATTGCCGTAGTGTCCGCTGCCAGCTCAGATACAGATGAGGTCGACTCTGCAATTCTTTGAATGCCGATCGTCATTTCTGTCATCGCGCGCTGGCACTCTTGCAAGCTTTGCAGCTGTGTTTCAGAGCCGGAGGCAACTTCTTGAATAGCTTCAGTTACTTCTTCTGTCGCACGGGAGGTCTGCTCTGCACTTTGCTGCATGTTGAAAGCCGAGCCAGCCACCTCATCGGATGTTATTCGAATGCTGCCTGTGAGCTGACGAAGGCTTGCGATCATTTCATTAAAGGCGATAGAAACTTGAGCTATTTCATTGCCTCCTTTGACCGCAACGGCAAGCGTCAAGTCGCCATTCGCTGCTAATGAGGATACTTCCGCGAGCCGTTTGAGCGGCTTCAACGTCATTCTTACCAGTGCAACAATAATAAGTATGGCAATAAAGGCTAGCAGCGCTGCAATCCCTATGCTTTTCCAAAACATAAGATTTAAGGCATCATCAATTTGTTTGAAATCAACGTCGATGCCGAATATGCCGATTAATTTGCCGCTTGGGTCTTTTACGCGTGCTAAATAAGAAATCCACTGACCATATTCATCTGTAACGACTTCGGTCAAAGCAGATCCCTCATTTAGGGCATCATCAATTTTGCCAGCGAATGCTTCACTCATTTCATACTCATCTCCAGGTCCAAGGCCTGCGGCGGAGAGAGCCTCATTGCTCTGCATCATCTTTATAAATTTTTTTCCGTCGCGTTCGATTACCTCAGGCATATACACATATGCATTTGCGACGATATCGTTCTTAATCATGACGTCGAGCTGCAGCTTAAGCATCTTGAACGTAGCATTATTGGTATCACGCCCAGCGGATACTTCGTTGTATCCAAAAGTAACCAGATCATGACCAGCTTCGATTTGATAACCAAGCGTTTGTCCAATCCGTTCAATTTCATCTAAATAGGATTTTTTCTGCGTGCTGTAGGATAAATACTCGGTGACGCTAATGACAATAACGAGGAGAAGGGCTAATACGATGGAGCTGGTAACGACTAAACTTCTGTCCTTAATTCGGAACATGCAATCACACCCCATAATGAAAAGTTAAGATAAGATAAGTTATCGTCGAATTCTGTCGAAAAATGAATAGTAACGATACAGTCCATTTTTTTACAATTCAATGAATGACATCTGTTATTACAATAACAAACTTTTATTAGAGAAATACGGGGCTTTATGTTAGAAAAGTGTTCAATTACAGCATGTCTTCAGCCAACTTTCAGCGGGGATTAAAGGAGGCTTAAGTTTTATTGTCTATGCTAGGTCTTGTAACAACAAATTTGAAAGTGAAAGGTGGAATATTCAATGAAGAGAGCAAAAGCTATAACAGCGGGTGCTATTGCGCTAACGCTTGCCTTAGGGGGCGGAGGCCTATGGGCTAGCCAATATGTAAATGCGGCAGCAGCAAGCAGCGACGCGCAGCAAGAGCAAGGTACACAAGCAGATAGCGGCGCAGCTAAGAAGGATCATGAAGGCAGACATGGCGGTTTCGGACGCGGTTTTCAACAAATACAGGAAAAGTTACTAACGTACTTAGGGCTCGATGAAGCGGCGCTTCAGACTAAGCTGCAAACGTCAACGCTGGCAGAGGTTGCAGTCGCGAGCGGGAAAACGCGAGCTGATCTTAAGGCTAAGCTTGTTGAATGGCTGGAGGCAGCTGAGGCAGCTAATCCGAAACCTGACGCAAAAGTAGAAGCAGACAAGCTAGCAGAAACTGGACAACAGCAAGCAAAGCCGGATGCTGCTGCACAGGCGGAGAAGCTGCTTGATTCCAAAGGATTAGGTTTTGGAAAGCATGGCGGCGGTGGTGAAAGAGGAGGCGGCTTTGCGAAAAACGTAGATGGCATAGCTGCAGCGCTAGGCATAACGGCAGATGTATTAAAGACGGAGCTTGAATCAGGCAAGACCTTGGCGGCAATCGCTGAGGAGAAGGGTGTTGCGATCCAAGTGATCATTGACGTGCAGGTAAAGGATCAAAAAGCGAAGCTAGCGGAGGAGCTGGCAGCGGGAACGATTACGCAGGAGCAATATGATACGAAGCTAGCTGAGGCTGTCGATCATGCAACAAAACATGTAAATGAAGAAATCCCGGCGCGTGGAGGTCATGGCAAGGGTGGACACGGCGGAAAAGGACCGCGTGGCGAACGTCCGAGTGACGATGCAGCGAAACGTGAATCCACAACGGATACCTCCGCAGCAGCAACTCCAGCTCCAACTGCATAACAGTTTTGTATGCGAAATATTCAATAAGTCCGTGTAGACTTTAAAAAGATGAAGGAGCTGCTCCGCGGTCTATGACCTTGAGGCAGCTCCTTCATGTCTGTTGTATAGCTTATTCATTCTTACCGAGAAGGAGCGCCAGCTCGTGTGGCGGCAGCGGTTTACTGAATAAATAACCTTGCAGCTCATCGCACTGCAGCTCCGTACAGAAATTCGATTCGGCAATTGTCTCCACGCCTTCTGCAACAACCTTCATATTCATGCTATGTACAAGCYCAATAATTGCTTTGACGATCGATGATTTTTTCTCGTCATTCGTAATGCCTTGAATAAAGGAACGATCCAGCTTTACGTCTGATATAGGCAGGCGCTGCAGCTGATTCAAGGATGAATAACCCGTGCCAAAGTCATCGATTGATATTTGAATGCCAAGCCCCCGAAGGAAAAGAATGGTCTCGATCACTTGATCCATATTCCGCATAAATACACCTTCAGTAATTTCAAGGCTTACATATTGCGGATCAAGGCCGGTGTCCTTTAACGCTTTGACGATCATTTCAGATAAGTTTCCTTGGTAGAAATGTCTTGCTGAAATGTTCACTGAGACGCATATATGCTGTAGTCCCTCATCCTGCCAAGCTTTATTTTGCCGGCAGGCCTCATGGAAGACCCAGCTGTCAATATCTAATATAAAACCGGATTGCTCGGCAAGTGGAATAAACTTATCGGGCGGAATCATGCCAAGCTCGGGATGACGCCAGCGAATGAGCGCTTCAATGCCGCATAGCTCGCCGGTTGCAGCATTTATTTTTGGCTGATAATGTAGCGAGAACTGTTTGTTTTGCAGCGCATTATAAAGCCCGTTCTCGATCTGCATCTTCTCTGTCATCGCGGATACCAGCGTTGGTTTGAAAAACCGGTAGCAGCCGTCACCTTGCTCTTTGGCGCTATACATAGCAATATCGGCGTTTCGGATAATGGTATCCATATCGCCGCCATCCTGCGGGTACACGCTAACGCCGACGCTAACGGTTAAATAAAGCAGCGTTTCGTCGATCATAAAAGGCTCATTGAAGGAATCTACGACGGCTTGGGCATTTGCAGCCAGTTCATCTTCATTCTCATACTGTCCGACAAATACAAACTCGTCTCCACCCAATCGGAAGACGTTGCATTCATCAAACACCGCTGCTCCGAAGCGTTCTGCTGCCTTGCCGAGTAAAATATCACCTACAGCATGTCCAAGCGTATCATTAATTTGCTTAAAGCGATTGATGTCAGCGAACATGATGGCTATCGGTTTTTTCATAGCAGCGTTCATAGTTATCATGTCTTGAAAATGGAGTGTGAATTGCAGCCTATTCGGCAGACCAGTCAGCATGTCGTAATAGGCAAGCTGATGCAGTCTTTCCTCCGATTGCTGCAATAAATAAGTTTGAGCCTCCAGCCTCTCGTTGCTTCGCTGCGATTCTTGAAACATGTGAATAAGATTGGTTGACATATGCTTGAAATTTGCAATCAATGAATGAATTTCTACAATGCTGCTTCGTGGCCATTCCAATGTGTTCATCTCCTGAAGCTTCAGCGGAAGGTTCGTTGTTGCTTTCGCTAACCGAGTTAAACTGCGAGAGAGCCACCAATTAATGAGATACGCTAGAATGACGGCAAAAAAGGCAAGCCCGATCATATAAACAAAATGAATGAAATATTTGGTAAACAAATATTTTTGATGATTTTTAATGGGAAAGTCAACGTAAACAAGCCAATCCGATGCCTGAAGTTTATCTTTATATATCAAATTTCCATCATACCAGGTCTGGAAATGCCAAGAGTATTTTTTTACGTCAGGCATAACTAAATACGCTTTTTTGTTCATGGGAGTAATGCTGCTTTCTTTGGAGAAATCAAGCATTTCACCTACAGTCTCAGGCGCGCTGGATGCAATAACTTTATGGTCGGCGTTCGTCACAGATATGATAGAATTCCCGAAATGTTTGCCAAGGGCTAGTTGAAGGAAAGCAATCTGATCTTGCTTATCTAGATCGGTGCTAACCGCCTGCCATTTATCCAATGATTCTGAAATGCGATTGATTTCGATCGAGGAGATTCGCTCGGCATATAGACTTACTTCTTTAATGGAGCTCAAGCTGTTAATGAAAATGTTGAGTAAAAACGAAAGGAATACGATACCGATGGAGAAATGAAACAGTACCTTGCTGAAGGAATTTGGTCCTTGCTGCGAGCGGGCAAACCCACTCCATTTGCGCAGTGGCATGTACTGGTAGATAATCTCAGCGAACAGTGCGTTAAATAGGCCATTCATGGCAATAATTCCTGCAATAAGAAGCAAATCCTGCGTTATGAGCGTTGAATGAAAGGAGTAGAACCAATAGATAGCGGGCATTCCGACTAGAACCCAGAAAACGGCGTCAATCCCAAACAGTTGATTCTTGTATTTGCGAAGAAGCAAGCCGATAAAGGCAGCTTCAATAAGGATGATGTAATGAAAGAGGGGCTGCTTTAATAAAAAAGTGCCTAGGAATAGGACAACTGCGCTCATTAAGAGTCCTGGCCAGTAACCGAATAATCGCAAGCCAAGAAGTGTAAATAGACTCGTTAATGAAAAGGTAATGCCATACAAAAATTGAAAATGGTTCGACTCGGCGATTAGCGCAAGAAGCGCACATAAGGCAAATGCGAAAGCAATCGTCAATTGTTTGTTGTGCTGCTGAAACAATGGGTTGCTCACCGTCGGCCTCCTGGAAGTGTGACAAAACCTTTTACGTTCAAATAAAAGGGTGCCGAAGCACCCTGACAAGGATAGGAACATAAAAAGAGTTTGATTATTTTCCCTGTTATTCGACAATTTTTTCTAATATCCTGCTTTTGTTTCAGGAAGATACTGTTAAACCTTTAAAATATCGTGATCCACATAACGTTCGCCGTTTAATTCGCTAATGATGTTAATGGCAGCTTTTGCCCCATCCCCTGCAGTAACGACTGCATGCACGCTTACGCCAGCAACCGTTCCTGCCGCCCAAATGTTATCAATATTCGTTTTACCAGCCGCGTCGACCGCAATAACGGTTTTGATACGAGGCTCGGTACCCGGTTTTGTAGAGATCCCGATATGCTCAGCCAGCTCAGTCGAAACGCCTGTTGCAATAAGTACATGCCTTCCTTCATAGCTTCCGCCGTCTGTTTCCACCCGCAGGCCGTCAGTGATGGTAACGATATTTTGTACGGTTTCCTCCTTGAACTCTGCTCCGAATTTCTCAGCCTGTCGTTTGCCTGTATCCACAAGGTCGGGGCCGCCAATTTCTGAAATTCCGTAGTAGTTCTCGAACCAAGCGCGTTTTGTCATTCCTTTGTTGTTCTCAAACACGAGCGTCTTTTTGCCTGCTTTTGCAGTAAAAATGGCTGCACTTGCTCCAGCCGGACCAGCACCAATAATAACGATATCGTACATACGACATACCTCCAATAATGGTTGGTTTGATTACTTCACTAGTATATAAACGGCAGCTTGAAAAAAGCAAATAGCTTGTCCTTCTCTTGTACACATCTGTTCACAATATATTCTAAATTAAGGCGTTGTTTTAAATAAAATCGTTTGATATAGTTCTATTATCGAACTGTTTCATAATAGAATTAATTTCGTGGATATTTAGAAACTACATAAAAAGGGGGACACCAGTGTGGATCGAGCATCATTGAAACAACTCATCGATCGCTACGAAGCGGCTAATTTTCTTGTAAACCGTCGACTAAATGCGATGATCCGCGAGTTAATGCCAGATGATCTAACGGTAGACCAGTTTGCGACACTACGTTATTTGCATTCGAAGGAAATGAGCACATCGTCCGAATTAGCGGACATTTTTTGCGTGGGGAAAAGCTCAATAACCGCGATCATTACGCGATTATTTGATAAAAACTTAATTCAAAGATTTCCAGATGAGAAGGATCGCAGGGTCATCTATTTAGCGCTAACCGAGGAAGGCAAGCAGGTTTGCGATCTCATGGAGGATAAGATACAAGTGCTGCTGGCCAAATACATTAATCGTTTTGAAGAGCAGGAAGCGAACTGTTTTATCGAAACCTTCGAGAAGCTTGCTAAAGAAATGATGAATCCATAGTTTTATTATATTTGAGGGGGAACAAAGATGAGAACCGTTTTGAAATTTAGATGGTTTGTTCTTATATTGTGGCTTGCTGCTGCCGTAGGTTTAATGCTCAGCGCGCCGAATATGGAAGAGCTTGTTCGTACGAAAGGGCAAATCAACGTGCCTGATGGATATTCTTCGTCGGTCGCCAGGGACTTGGAGAAATCGATTGGCGGAGGCGATAATGCAGGCGCCAGCAGCGGAATGCCTACCGTGCTTGTATTCCATAAGGACGGCGGTCTGAAGGACGCTGATTTAGCGGAAGTAAAGAGAGGAATCGATGAGCTGAAGAGCAAAGGCGAGGCTATTGGGGTTCTCTCCGTGACGACTCATTTTGATACCAAAGAGCTTGAGGAGCAAATGGTATCGAAGGATGGAAGCACCATCCTTGCGCTTGTGAATGTCGAGGCTGGCGACCGTGAGCTTGCTGAGCTAAGAGACGGTCTCTATGAGACGATTTCAGATGTGAAGGTAGAGCATTATTATACAGGAAACTGGCTTATTTCTGAGGATGTTGTACAAAGCTCGCAGGAAGGGCTTAAGAAAACCGAGTTTATTACGCTTGGATTTATTTTAATTATTTTGTTTGTTGTATTCCGTTCTGCGATTGCGCCGCTCGTACCGCTAGTGGCCGTTGGATTTACTTATTTAATATCACAATCCGTTATTGCGTTTTTAGTCAAATATTTTGATTTTCCGCTTTCCAACTTCACGCAAATTTTCCTAGTTGCCGTATTATTTGGGATCGGCACAGACTATTGCATCCTGCTCATTAGCCGCTTCAAGGAAGAGTTGACGCATAGCGGCGGCGACAAGACAGAAGCGATTGTTCAAACTTACCGCACTGCGGGAAGAACCGTATTATTTTCTGGCTTAGCTGTGTTGGTGGGATTCTCTGCAATCGGATTCTCAACGTTTATGCTTTACCGCTCGGCAGTAGCCGTTGCAGTCGGGGTAGCGGTACTGCTTATCGCATTGTTTACGATCGTGCCGTTTTTTATGGCGGTGCTGGGTACAAAATTGTTTTGGCCGGCGAAAGGCTCGCTTGAGCATAAGCCGAGCAAGCTTTGGGGTACAGTGGGTAAGTTTTCACTAAAACGCCCTTTGTGGGCGCTCGTTATTTTGGCAGTAATTATTGTACCTTTCCTTACAGCGTATAAAGGCACAATTTCTTTTAACTCGCTGGATGAGATTGGCGATAAATATGACTCTGTTAAAGCGTTCAACATTATTGCGGATAGCTTTGGACCTGGTGATTCACTGCCTACTACCGTTGTGGTCAAAGCTGATAAACCGATGGACACACCTGAGGGGCTTGCTGTACTAGAGCAAATCAGCCGCGAGCTTGCGAATTCTGGAGGCATCAAGGCCGTTCGCAGTGCAACTCGTCCGACAGGTGATGTAATGGAGCAATTTCTCGTGGCAGATCAAGTTACCACCCTTGAGAGCGGGCTTGGTCAAAGCGGCGAAGGCTTGGGCAAAATCGGTGATGGTCTCTCCGAGGCAAGCAGCGCGTTAAGCGAGAATAAGCCGAAATTAAATGAAGCTGTTGACGGCGCCGGTAAGCTCGTTAATGGTACGAATGAGCTGAAGGCTGGCATTGTACAGCTTGGCGCAGGTTTGAAGAAGATTCAGCAAGGGCTGCAGGATGGATCTGCAGGTGCGGGAGAGCTTAGCGAGGGCTTGAAGCAGGCGCAGGCGAGTGCGGAGCAGCTGGCAGGCGCGAGCCGTAAATTGCTTAGCAGCTACGAGCAGCTAGGCGGCGGTCTTGGTCAGCTTACTGGTGCGTATAGCGCGATTGCATCTGAACAGGAGAAACTGGCGAGCGGATTATCCGGCGTACAGCAAAGTTTGACTGCACTTCAGGAAAGTCACCCAGAGCTGCAAGCCGATGAGACTTTTAAACAAACCATGCTTGCTCTTGGAAATCTCCAGCAAGGAGCAGCAGGAATCAGCGGGCAGTTGTCTCAGCTTAATGAGCAGCTAACAGGCATTTCAGCGGGAATGACACAAGCAAATGCCGGTTTCCTGCAAGCAAGTGAAGGGCAAACGGCGCTAGCTTCGGGTCTTGGCAAGCTTGCTGCAGGACTTGGAGAACTGCAAAAAGGAATTGAGCAGGCAGCCGCAGGCCAAGGTCAAATTGTATCGAAGCTGCCTGGTGTCACGCAGGGCTTTAATGAACTATCGGATGGTCAGAAGGAACTGCAGGCTGGGTTTGCATCGCTGAACGATCAGCTGGGCGAATTGACCGGCGGTTTGGATCAAAGCGTTGACGGCTTAACGAAGGTAACCGATGGACTCACATCCGCTGGCGGATATTTGAATAGTCTAGCGGAATCGCCGAATAAGCAAATGACGGGCTTTTATATTCCAGAGGAAGCCATTGCGAACAAGGAATTTCAGGCTGCCCTTAATGTGTATATGTCGGAGGATCGCCAAACAGCGAAGTTCGATGTCATATTTAAAGGCAATCCGTATGCACAGGAAACGATGGCGCAAATCGACGGATTGGAAGCAGCTGTTCACCGCGCGATTCAAAACACCGATTATAACGGATCACAGGTAGCTGTYGGCGGTGTAACGAGTATGAATAACGATTTGAGCAATATTTCAGCGTCGGATTATTCGCGTACGGTTATTCTCATGCTCATCGGCATTTCAATTATCCTTATCCTTTTGTTCCGCTCGATCGTCATGCCGCTTTATATGATCGCATCGCTTCTCGTTACGTTCTATTCCTCGATGGCGATTGCAGAGGTCATATTCGTAAGGCTGCTTGGGCAGTCGGGTATTAGCTGGGCGGTTCCATTTTTCGGATTCGTCATGCTCGTCGCACTAGGAATTGATTATAGTATTTTCTTGATGGATCGCTTTAAAGAATACCGCCATCTGTCGCCTCAGGAAGCCATTTTGGAAGCGATGAAAAACATGGGTACGGTAATTATGTCTGCAGCTGTTATTCTAGGCGGGACATTCGCAGCGATGCTTCCTTCAGGAGTAATGTCACTTCTGCAAATTGCAACTATTGTGCTTTGTGGACTGTTCATCTATGCATTGTTGATGCTTCCATTATTCATTCCAGTTATGGTACGCACTTTCGGTCCTGCTAACTGGTGGCCTTTTATGGGACGCAAACAGGATGCTGAGAAAACGGATCGTTTGCATAGCGGTCAAACGCTTAAGGGTCATCATGTTTCGCATGATTCAACTCACTAGTTAATAAAGCAGGGTTATCCAGGGTCTTTGGTGCATGACAAAGACCTATGCGATAACCCTTTTCTTGTTACTTAACGTCCGGCCAATTCGTATGGAACCTTAGCTTCATTCGCATTTTGCACGGACCCATCGAGAAAGGCGCTGATTTGCTGCTGCTGCTCAGTTAACAGACGCTGCAGCTCTTCTGCTTGCTCTTTGCTCGCGGATGCTTCTTGTTCGGCGCGTGTTACCAGCTTAAGCAGATTAAAGGATTCAATCGATAATCCAAGCTTAATCCGAATTTTCTCATTCCGGAACGATTCGGCTTTTGGTGATGGGCTGCCGCCCTCGGCTTTATTATGCCTTGTTTTTTCAGGAAGCAGCTGCAATGCTGCACGACCTTGCTCGGTAATTTTATAGACTTTTTTGGCGCCATCCTCTAACTGAACGGAGACGAAGCCGGATCCCACAAGCATCTGAAGCGTGGGATAAATGGAGCCGGCACTGGGTACATAAAGTCCGCCAGACTGCTCCTCTAAAGCCTTCATCATCTGGTAACCGTGCATTGGCTGGTCGATGAGGAGCTTCATAAGTGCAACCTTCACGCCGCCGCGGCCAAAATAACGCTTGCTGCTGCGCGGATTGACTTTAGGCTCTTCCTTGCTATGTTGATGATGCTCTTTGGAAACATCGTTAGTAGACATCTTCAAGTTAAGTCACCTCGATCTTTATGATAAGGAAAGCTTCTGTTTTTCTATGCTTGAGGGTGAAGTGAAACATAAGGGATCGCTCATCAGCTGTCATTTGGAATAAGCTTACTCTACTTACAGCATTGACAATGATAATTATTATTATTTACAATTTATAAAATAATATTGTTTATTAAGGATGTGAGCGCGCATGTCGCAGCAACCGAATCAAACAAAGTACGGTGAAATGCTCTATATTGGCACGGAGGAAGTTAAGCTCCCATCGCTGCAGCATATGCAGTTGAACAATCGAGAGGAGCAATGCTTTGCGTTTGTGCTTCAACATAAAATAAAGGTTTCCATTGTGAAGAAGGGGCAGCACACGACTAAAAAAGCCGTTGGCGGTGAGCTGTTTCTCRTTCCGTCCCATTGTGAATGTACGCTGCTTAATGAGGGCAACCATCTAGCTGAAATCGTACTTATTCGCTTCCGAAGCGGTTCGACAGCAGCAGGCGCGGAGATGCTCCCTTACCGAGACAGTATGGGATTAAAACTGCTGAGGCTGCCGCAGGCGAGAAGCTGGCTTCAGGACTTTCAAAGCGACTGCGGTACTGATGATGTGGTTTTATACTATCAGCTGCAATCACAGCTTTATGCAATGGTGGCTGCGCTCATTCAGTCCGTCCAGCAGCCGAGAGAGACCGAAGCTGATTTAATTGGCTACGTCGAGCAAGCCAAGCAATTTATGATTGAGCAGTTAAGCACACCGATGGATATGGAGGAGCTTGCAAGATCCTCCGGGGTGAGTACAAGCCGTTTTTATCAAGCCTTTCGCAGTTATACAGGACTTACACCGCTTAAATATATGACCAAGCTGAGGCTCGATGCTTCTATGCGCATGCTCTCGGGTACGTCCTCTTCCATCGTCGACGTAGCCCATTCCGTCGGCTATCCTGACGAGTACTATTTTAGCCGGCTGTTTAAGAAACATATGGGACTGGCTCCTACGGAATATGCTCAGCTTGCGAAGAAACGAGTAGCCACGCTTGTATCTGTGTTCGCGGGCGACCTATCAGCTATCGGCATGCCTACTTGCTTGTCCTTTATTCGGTTGAGCACTCATCAGCATGAACGGGTGCTCCAGCAGCTGCGTGAAGCGGAGCCGGATCTCATATTGGCAGGTATGCTGGATGAGGAAATGTACGCGGCATGTTCGGCTATCGCTCCGGTTCTAATGCTCGATTGGAAGGCTTATTCCTGGAAGGAGCGGCTGCTTGAGATAAGCAATGCATTAGGCTTGTCCACCGTAGCAGAGCGCTGGTTGTCCTATTACGAGATGAAGGTGCAAAACGCGCGTGAGCAGCTCAAAAACAGTTTAGGCGATGAGCCTATCTTAATTGTTCATGCCGGAAAAACGGGCTTTCGAATATTTGGCCCGCGCCGCCGCAAGATGAAGGACCTTTTTTATGACGATTTGCAAATGACCTATCCGAAATCGGCACACCAGATCGGGTTTCTTGATACGAGCTCGCTAAGGGAGATCGCTGAACTAGGCTGCAGCAGCGTTCTCTTCCTCGTACCAGCGGAGGCTTCCCGTGATTATTGCAATCAGCTGGAGGAGGGCTGGCGCCGATTGAGGGAAAAGGATGCGCGTAGAAGATGTATCTTTATCGGCTATCACGACCGGCTGAACTATAATCCGACCGTCCACGATGGGCTCATCGATGAGACAGTGAGGCATTTGATGAGTTACGCGCAATAAATGAGGGCGCTCGTTCCATTTTATCTGTGGTATCCTGCAAAAAAAAAGAAGAGGTCAGCTGTATTGATTGAAGCGTATGTAGCCGATAAATAGAGTAATGGTTATGCATCATTACTTTTTGATCGGGAGGGAATTTATGAAGCTCACTCAAATGGGCAAAGCACTATACCCGCTCTCGTTAATTATCATGATATCTTTCATAAGCGGTTGTACGCTTAATCCAAATAGTCCGGAACCGCTTGAACAGACACCAGCTCCGAATAAGTTGACTTTAAAAATTGTTGAGAGCCTAATGACGCCGCTGCGGACAGTGGAATTAGACAAATTAATTGCACAATTTGAACTCGACAATCCAACCATTGAGATTGTGAGAGTGACATCAGAATACGAGACCGCTGATCAGACGATCTTGACGATGCTGGAGCAGAATCAAGCGATTGATATTGTTGAGGTGCGGGACGTTACGGTACATCAGCTTGCGGAAAGTGGTCTGATAACCAGCTTGGAGAGTTATATTTCATCATGGAGCAATTATATGCTGCTTAACAATAATGCAAAGCTGATGTCTAGAGATGCAGGCGATGTTGCTTATTATATTCCGAGCAGTCTTTATCAAGTGCAGCTTTATTATCGCAAGGATTGGTTCGATGCCAAGGCGCTGCAAGTGCCAGAAACATGGGAGCAGCTCTTCTTTGTCGGCAAGCAATTGACGAAGCCGATGGAGAGGATATACGGCTTTTCCTTTCGCGGAGGCAGTGGTGCCGTTAATACGTTGTCTTCAATCGTTCAGGACTATAACGGAGAGAACGTCGATATAAGCGATTCCATGTTTAATACGGATGGCTCGACGATATWCTCAGGCAAGCGGGCAGCAGAGGCTGTTGAGCTTTACAAGAAGATTTATACAGAGATCTCAGATCCTGCGTCCATAGATTGGGGCTTTAATGAACAGGTTCAAGCATTTGTGAACGGCAATGCGGCTTTGCTTATCCAAGACTCAGACGTGATAGAGATGATCAAGGAAAAGCTGGAGAGCAGCCAGTGGGCAACAGCCCCTTTGCCTACAGGGCCTGATGGGATCTCTCATTACAACGTTGGTGCAGCCGGCTGGGGGATTGCTTCCCAGTCTAAGCATAAGGATGAGGCTTGGAAATTCATTTCCTATTTGTCATCGATTGAGAACAATCGTGCCTTTGCTGATGCCTCAGGCGTTATATCCATCTATAACAATACGATTGAAGAGGAAAAGTATTCTACAGGGCCGTATGCCCCTTATATGCTGATGGCAAATGACCCGGATCGGTTTCAGGGCGTAAGAAAACCGAGCTATTATAAAAATTACAGTCAATTTTTTCAAATGGGAACGGATTTGGGTCGACAACATTTGATGAATGTCATTTCTACGGAGGAATTGCTTAAGCAGTTCGATGATTTTTGGCGGAAGCAAGGAAAACAGGAGCGAGATTAAATGAATGGAGGATGCTGTAGGCATGTGAGTTGCAAATGCCCAGCACCTCCTTTTTTAATTGGAGGAATAGGCGAAGTGATCTCGTATGAAGCGAGTTGCACAGGGCAACATGTAAGGATAGAGCTTGTGCCTTGACCAGAGTGTAGAGCCGCATATACGATAGTAGAAGTTATCTTTTTTTATCGCTGGCTAGCGATTGCAAGACAATAAGGAGGAACATTTGTGAAGCAGTTATTGGTTGTTTTTACAGGCGGGACCATTGGAAGCAAAAAGCAGGGAAACGGCATCGATGTTAATGACGCGGGATCTTATTCGCTTATAGATGATTATATCAACAGTGCTGAGCAGCGCGATGATGTTAGAATTGATGCGATACAGCCGCTTAACTTGTTAAGTGAAAATATGACGACCGAGGATTGGATCGCGCTTGCAGAGGCTGTCCATGGGATAGATACCGACTCGTATGCTGGGATAGTCATCACCCATGGTTCGGATACGCTGGCTTATAGCGCAGCGATGATCGGTTATTTGTTCGCAGATACAAAAATTCCAATTGTGCTGACCGCCAGCAATTACCCGGTTGCCGATGAAAGAAGCAATGGGCGCCGTAATTTTGCAAATGCAATCAATTTTGTAGTGGATGCACAGCTGCCGGGCGTATTTGTCGTTTACGAGGATGACAAAGGGGATGCACTTGTTTACTTAGCAACTAGAGTTACGCAAGCGATGTCCTTTACGGATCAATTCGGCAGCCCCTACGGCGTGCCGTACGGAAAGATGGCAGACCGAGTGTTCAACTGGCTGGAGCATGAGAGAAATCCAAGACCGGAAGCGCTGAGTACTAAGCCTAAAGCGTCGTTTGCATGGGAGCCGGACACCCTTAAGCTCGATTCCAGCATCGTCTATATTCGGCCATATCCGGGCTTGAACTATTCGCTGTATGATTTTACAACGATTCGGCCGAAGGCGATCCTCCATGATTTGCATCATTCGGGTACAGCAAGCGCAATAGAAGCAGGGCCGTACTCTCTTCCTGCGTTTATTGCAAACTGTAAAAAGCTTGGCATCGATGTATACATATGTCCGATCCGAGATCGTTCGGCAGCCCTATATTCGTCGTCGCTGCGCCTTATTGAAGCGGGTGCCATTGTAATTGAGAAGCTGTCGGTTGAGGCTGCATTAACGAAGCTCATGCTCGCATATGGTCTATATGATGATAAAGCACAGGCAAAAGCTTTCGTAACGGAAAGTGTTTTGTATCACGAACATAACGAGGTGTAAGATGATTATAGAAAAGCTGGTGCTTTTGACAGAAAAAGCAGCAAGCATTTTGCCTTTTTATAGGGATGTGCTGGCATTGCCGGTTATTCGCTCTGAGAAGGACAGCTTTACTGTTCAGGCAGGCTGGAGCGAGCTGACCTTCCAAGAGACTGGTGATCAAGCTGCTGAAGCGTATTGTTATCACTTTGCCTTTACGATTCCAGAGAATAAGCTTGAGGAAGCAAAAAAGTGGATCGAAGCACTTGTTCCAATCGGTACGGAGGCAGGTCAGGATGTGTCGTATAGTGAATCATGGAACTCGCATTCTGTTTATTTTGAAGACCCGTCGGGTAATATTTTAGAGCTGATTGCCCGCCATACGATGGATAACGGTGTTGAGCGTACCTTTGACCCGCAGCAAGACATTCTCTGTATCAGTGAAATTGGCATAACGACCAGCGACGTTCCTACAGCAGTCGATCAATTTGCAGAGCTTGGCATCATGACCTATAGGACGCGCAATGACAATTTCAATCCGATCGGCGATGATAATGGTATATTTATAGTGGTTGGAAAAGGAAGACGCTGGCATTTTACGAACAAAACCGCAGAGAGCTTCCCGGTTCATGTGACCGTGTGCGGGCTGGGTGAGCTGTACTTGGTGGAAGGCGAGCAAGGCTTGTTGATTGAAAATAAAAAGTAGAGGAGCATTCAACGATGGGAGAACATTTAAAAGTAGGGGACCAGGTCCCGAATTTTAAGCTGCAAGCATCCAATGGCAAAGAAGTTGAGCTTGCAGATTACTCAGGCAAGAAGCTCGTTATTTATTTTTATCCGCGCGACATGACGCCTGGCTGTACGACTGAATCATGCGATTTCCGTGACTTTAACGGCGAGTTCGGCACGAACAACACAGAGGTAATCGGAATCAGCCCAGATGATCTTGCCTCTCATGAGCAATTCGTCGACAAGCATGAGCTGCCATTCCTATTGCTGTCTGACACCGAGCATACGGTTTCGGAGCTGTTCGGCGTATGGAAGCTGCGGAGCTGGAACGGTGAGGAATTTATGGGTATCGAGCGATCGACTTTCCTGCTTGATGAACAGGGCAAGCTTGTTAAGGAATGGCGCAGCGTAAGTGTGGATGGACATGTGAAGGAAGTACTTGAAGCGGTAAAAAGCAGCTAGCTTTGTCATTTGCGAAAAAAAAAGGCTCCTCTCGAAGCGTGATATACGCTTCAAGGGGAGCCTTTTAGTTTTATTATTATTTGGTCTTCCAAGAAGGCAGCTGGCTAACATAGCTGTCAGATAAGTTGAGGAGCTCTAATGCACGCTGATACTCATCTTCTGTCGCAGCCTGCTCCGTAATGCCGTCTCCGGCTAAGGAATAGTGCTTGCCGTCCTCATATCCGCTGCCTGACATGAATAGCTCTTTGCTGCTTAAGAATGAGCCAGTCGGGAGATAATAACGTTGTGGCAATACGTTATACGACTGATTAAACAAGTCTTGGCCGAAGTGGATATGATCATCCAAGGAAATGCCAAGCATGTTCGCGATCGTAGGCAATACGTCAACTTGACCGCCAAGCTGATCGAATACTTTGCCTTCTGTTACGCCTGTCGATGCAACAACGAGCGGAATGTTGATCATATCGGTGTAGCTATATTCATGACCATAAATTTCAGCCATAAGCGCTTTGTCATCACGATCCAGCGAGTATACTGGAAGGCCGAGATGGTCACCGTATAACAAGATTAAGCTGTTGTCCCAAATGCCGCGTTCCTTCAAATCTGCAATGAATTCGCCAAGTGCGAAGTCAGCGTAGTTTTGTGCACGGATATAGTCACCAACAAAAGTTTTCTCATAACGCTCAGGGAGCGTCATTTTGTATTTGTCAGCAGGAATGGTGAATGGGTGATGTGATGTCATCGAAATAACATGGGAATAAAATGGTTTGCCATTCTCGCTCATGCGTGACATTTCAGCAGCTGTTTTCTTGTAAAGCTGCTCATCGGAAGCACCAAAAAATACGGTATCTTCATCTCCAAAAAACTTCTGATCGTAGTAACGGTCGAAACCAAGCGCTTTGTAAAGCTCGCCGCGATTCCAGAATTCAACAACATTCGTATGGAACGTAGTTGTGTCATAACCGTTTGCTTTCAGCAGTTTCGGCAAGCTCGGAAGCTCTTTGTCGGCATAAATCATCGTTGCCGCGCCGCGTGGCGGAATATAGAAAGACGTATTCACGACGAATTCCGCATCGGATGTATTACCTTGGCCGACTTGCTGATAGAAATGCTTGAAGTAATAGTTTTCGTTGACCAGCTTATTAATGTTAGGCGTAATCTCTTTTCCGTCAATCTTCAAGTTGACGAGGAAGTTTTGAAATGACTCCATTTGAATAATGATGACGTTTTTGCCTGCTGCTGTTTTCCACAGCTGCGGAGCGGCAGGTGTTTCGATCTTTTTGACGGAATCGATTTTTTCTTGCGTGATATGGTTTGGATCAACAAAGTCAATCGTTTTGTTCTTGAAAATCATATAAGCCTCGTAATTGAGTATGCCCATTTGCTCCGCTTTGACGATCTCATTCATGCTGGCGCGGTTAGGCAAAATGTTGAACAAGCAAAGCGCAATTGAAATGCTGAACAGGGCAAGGACAAGTCGTTTGCTTTCCTTAACGGAGCTTTGTTTCTTCCAATTCACGGCTTTCTTAGGTCTAAACAACAGAACAGCCATAATGATAATGTCGATAAAGATGAGCAAGTAATAAGGGTCCATCAGTGAAAATACGCTATTTTTAACCGCGGTAACTTGGTTTACCTGCTCTAGAGCGAGATAGGTTACAATAACACCGTAATACTTGTAATACATAATGACGGCAAATAATATGAGTGTCATTACTAGATTTGCTATTAAATAGTAAATAAGTTTACGTTTCGAAGCGAACCACTCTATGAGACAATAAACAATGAGGACAAACGGAATTTCTTTTAAAATAGTAGTCCACGAAAAACCATCCTCGAAAATGACCATCCAAGCCAGATAGCTTTTGAGAAGCATAATAAATGAAAAGAAAAGGATGGGACGAGTGCTTAATAATCGTTTTGGAGTTAAAAATGTCATATAACCGCCTACCTTTCACAGCAAAAACTGGCCATCTCACAGAGGCAGCCAGGCCGCTAATCATAATATACGTTCGTTCTGTAAATTCTTATCCATTATGCTCCTAATTATAGTCGAATGTCAAAAGGCAAAAGGCTCCTCCATGTCCAATCATAATTTATTGTAAAAAACAAATTTATTAGGATTTTTGTTTATTCCTATTCATTACAACATTTCCAAGCTATTAGATTGAAACATTATTGCTGATTTAGTAGTCTATTAATTAGATGCTATTAGACAAACCATGGTTACAAGTATAATTACATGAAATATATGTAAAAAAATATGTTGGAGGCTTATCATGAAAAAAAGAAGAAGAAGGCTGCTGCTGTTTATTATTGTATGCGCAGGAATGGTGTTTGGTTACTCTTTATTTAATAAGGATGAGACAACCACGATTCCGCCAAAGCAAGCTTCCGCTGATGGTTCCGCTAACGGCGGGGAAGTGTCGGGCAGCATAGGTTCTGAGCCTACGGATAAGCCGAGCGGCGGAACTCCAACAGATGGACAGCCAACAGCTACGGATAAGCCTGATTCAAGCAATAACGGCAAGGGCTCTGGAACAGGAAAAGCAGAGCAGACTGAGGATGGAATGGTCGTTATTGCCAAACCAGAGGATATCGCGGTGCTTGTGAATAAGCAGCACAAGCTTCCGGAGGAATACAATCCCACGGATTTAGTTTATCCTGAGGTTCGGTTTATATTTGCTGAGAAAATTGAAAAACGCATGATGAGACAGGATGCAGCTACAGCGCTTGAGAAGCTGTTTGCAGCCGCTGAGGAAGACAACATCCAGTTGGCCGGTGTATCCGCTTATCGCTCGCATAGGACGCAAACAACGCTCTTTGATCGCTATGTAAAGAGGGATGGACTCGAAAAGGCAAGAACTTATAGCGCGCTACCTGGTACAAGCGAGCATGAAACGGGACTGGCGATCGATGTGTCGGGTAGTGACGGCAAGTGTGCGGCTGCCGATTGTTTTGCAGATACAAAGGAAGCGCAGTGGCTTGAGAAGTATGCGCACGAGTACGGATTTATCATTCGTTACTTGGAAGGCAAAGAAAAGATTACAGGCTATCAATATGAGCCTTGGCATTTGCGGTATGTAGGTGTGGATGTGGCCACTGAGATGGTGAAGAGCGGAGAAGTGCTGGAAGAGTATTTTGACGCGGTTCCTGTTACAAAATAAGAAGCAATAGCGCAGCGCAAGCTGTATTCGGACAAGCCTTATTGTTCATAAAGGATAGTCGCTTGCGCTGCTTACTATTGGTAATGCCCTTCGTTAGATCTTTGCTTCAAACGTTTTGCAATCTGTTTCTTCGGAGTTGCTGGCTTGCTTGCCGCGATTGCTGACCACATAAATAGAAGAGGCGCCGCAGTGATTACCTGCTGCCCAGAACTTGCATGAATTCACTTCGCACAGTACATCCTTAGCCATTGACAATTCACCTCCTCTCTATATAGGATGGACAAACGATATATCGTTTTATACTCAGGAAGGATGGATAGATATGGGAGTTAAGCTTTATTTTAATCATGACGCCGGTGTAGACGACCTGGTATCGCTTTTTCTTCTTTTGCAAATGAAAGATGTTGAACTGCTTGGGGTATCCGTTATTCCAGCCGACGGCTATTTGGAGCCTGGCAGCAAAGCCAGCAGCAAAATCATTGACCGCTTTGGCGACCCTGTCAAAAATAAATCGCTTGAAGTGGCTAGATCAAATTCACGCGGTGTAAACCCATTCCCTGCTGAATGGCGTATGCATACGTTTTTTGTGGACGCGCTGCCTATTTTGAATGAATCAGGAACGATTAACACGAAAGTATCTGCGCTGCCAGCGCATCAACATATGATTGAACAGCTTCGCAAATCGGATGAGAAGGTGACATTGCTGTTCACAGGTCCGCTTACGGATCTAGCAAGAGCGCTGGATGAAGCTCCGGATGTGGAAGCAAAGATTGAGAAGCTTGTATGGATGGGCGGCACGTTTAATGAGAAGGGCAACGTTCAAGAGCCTGAGCATGACGGAACCGCAGAATGGAATGCCTTCTGGGACCCTGAATCTATGCACCGCGTATGGGCAAGCAGCATTCCGATTTTGCTTGTTGCGCTTGAGAGCACGAACAAAGTACCTCTTACGATGGATGTACGCAACCGCTGGGCATCGCTTCGCAAGCATGAAGGACTAGATTTTGTCGGTCAATGTTATGCTGCATGTCCTCCACTTGTTTATATGGAGACGAACTCGACATATTATTTGTGGGATGTGCTAACGACAGCTGTTGTCGGCAACCCGGATCTCGTGGAAATTAAGACGGTACACAGCGGCGTGATTAAGGATGGACCTAGCCAGGGCCGTACGGTGGAAGTGGAAGGCGGTCGCCCGGTCAGCCTTGTTTATGATGTTGATCCTGTTCGATTCTTCGATTATATTACGGACCTTTCTGCAAGTGCGGTTAGCTACAATGTTAAGCAAGACTAAACCATAACAAAAAGCGCAGCTTCGAATGAGTTACACTCATTCAAGGGCTGCGCTTTTTTTAAAATATAAGAAAGTATATTATTTTCTCATCCTTATCTTATATTTCACCGTCTAAGCTGCTTCAGCGTCAGAAGGACGCCGAAGGCGTTTTAGCTTGTTTAATCCATTTCATAAATTGAACCTGATTTGCTGGCATAAAGCTCGGCGTACACCTTCTCGGCGTAAGCATCGGTCATACCCGAAATATAATCCGCAACAAATCGCGGCCAGCTCCATTTGTTCTTATGGATCTCGTAATTTTCTATCCAGTCTGGCGGAATGATAAGGCGACCAGATTCTTGAACCTTGAAACTGTCCCATAACCGTCTTATCATGATTTCACTGCGCATTTGCAAGCGCTGAACACGGAAATCCTTAATGAGGGTCACCCATGCAAGCTTCTTCAAAATCTCCATCGTGCGGAGCAACTCGATATCCTGTTGCCCATTGTTGACGAACGTGACCTTTTTCCAGCTGCGCGATGTATCGTCTATAATGCCGACTTTGCCTGCAAACAAGCTGACCCAGCGCGCTTTCATCTCCCGCCTTGTGCGCGAGGCTTCGCGATCACAGCTTACATACAGCTCCTGCCACTGCTCGAAATAGGAGACGAGTACACGTTTCACCATCGCAGGGATATCGACCTCTCCCCAGCCGATTCCGGTATTGCCTTTATCCTCGACAATTTCCTGAACAACATGGTCGATAAGTCTGCTGTCTTCAAAGAAAGTGCGATTCATTTGGATTTTACCYGCACGTATGCCGTCTTCGATGTCATGTGTGGAATAAGCGATGTCATCACATAAATCCATGAGCTGTGCTTCCAATGTTGAACAGCCTTCTGGAATTTTCCATAAATGGCGTAGCTGTTCAATCTCTCCCCACTCTGTGCTGTAAAGCCCTTTTAGACGGCCAGGCTCACTGAGGCTAAAAGGGTATTTATTAATAGCAAGCAAGACAGCTGCAGTTAAATCAAGGCCGCTTCCGCTTCCTGCCCTTTTCTCTAAAAACATCAATATTCGAAAATTTTGCGCATTGCCCTCGTATGGTATGCCATACTCCTCCATGAGCAAATGGTTGAGCACTTCTTCACCTTTATGTCCAAAAGGGGGATGACCCAAATCATGCGCGATCGCGGCAATCTCGACGACAGCGGGATCTAATATGAGCCCCGGATGCTCTTTGCGCGCAAGGAAATCATATTGTTTGCCTAACTTGCGAGCAACCTCGCGTGCAATCTGCGACACTTCGAGAGAGTGAGTTAGCCTTGTTCTATAGTAATCGCCCGTACCTGCGCCAAATACTTGTGATTTACCTTGCAGGCGGCGAAAGGCGGGAGATTGAATGAGTCTCGCATAATCTCGTTCATACTCATCTCGCTCCTCGCTTAAAGTACCGAGCGCTTTCTCGTCCAATCTAAGCTTGCGTATGTCCATCGTAAGTCCTCCAGTGCCGTTTATGCGGGTAGTATTGAAATATATTAACTCATCTAGTACATGTTGTAGATAGGTTTTTTTACGTCTTAAATTAGGAAAAATGCTTTGTTGCTTGAATTGTAGCATATAATGAGGCTTGAACATACACCGTGCTTGGAGTATGATCGCATTAGCTTTAACATAAAACTGAGGTGCTATAATACGGATGGTCATAATGCAAAATGCATCTGCAATTATTATGCTGCTAAACATTTTTTTGGCGATTACGGTTATCTTTCTAGAGAGACGCAGCGCAAGTACAACTTGGGCTTGGCTGATGATTCTTTTTTTCATCCCCGTTTTCGGCTTTGTTTTGTATTTAATATTAGGGCAGAAGGTACGTAAAAGAAAGCTGTATAAGCTGCTGGGCGATAGTCAGCGCATTATCGAGCATACGGTCGAGAGGCAAATGCGCCAGCTGCGAGAAGATGAAATTGTATATAATGATCCGGCGATGCGAAGTTATCAAGACATGATCTATATGAGTCTGAAAACGAGCTATGCGGTATATACGAGCAATAATGCGGTTGAGATCTACACGGAGGGCAATCAGAAGTTTGATGCGCTGCTTAAGGATATAGAATCAGCCCAGCATCATATTCATCTCGTTTATTATATCGTCCGAGACGATGAGCTTGGCAGAAGATTGGTTAAGGCGCTGGCAGCGAAAGCGGCGGAGGGCGTAGAAGTCAAGTTTTTGTACGATCATATAGGAAGCTCAAGCTTGCCGAAGCGTTATTTTGCGGAGTTGATTGCAGCAGGCGGCAGGGAAGCGGCGTTTTTCCCTTCGCGAATTCCTTATTTGAATTTAAAAATCAATTATCGCAATCACCGTAAGCTCGTTATCGTTGACGGACAAGTCGGTTATATTGGCGGCTTCAACATCGGTGATGAATATTTAGGATTAAACGAGCATTTCGGCGAATGGCGGGATACACATCTTAGAGTTCGCGGCAATGCCGTGCTGCAGATGCAGGCGCAGTTTCTGATGGATTGGAATTTAGCGGCTTCCGGTCGAATTGAGCTTAACGAGCTGTATTTCCCAATTATGAGCGATGATACGGGAACGATTGGCATGCAGCTTGTAGCGAGTGGCCCGGATACGCAATATCAGCAAATTAAAAATGGTTATATCAAAATGATTTACTCAGCTCGGAAAACAATCAGCTTGCAAACGCCATATTTTGTACCGGATGAAAGCTTGATGACCGCGCTGAAGATCGCTGCCCTGTCCGGGGTAGATGTACGTATTATGCTGCCGAGCAAGCCGGATCATTTCTTTGTATACTGGGCAACTCATTCTTATTTGGGAGAGCTTCTCGCAGGCGGAGTGAAATGTTATATGTACGAGAAAGGCTTTCTTCATGCAAAAACGCTTGTCATCGACGGCAAGGTGGCGTCCGTTGGAACAGCCAATGTCGATATTCGCAGCTTTAAGCTTAATTTCGAGATGAATGCGTTTATCTATGATACGCAGACATCGGCGAAGCTGCAACGCATTTTTGAAGATGATGTTAAACATTGCACGCAGTTAACGGAACAAGTTTATGCTAATCGTCCAATCATCAATCGATTGAAAGAATCGATTTCCAGGCTGCTTAGTCCAATTCTATAGACGAACATCAGTCTAATTCAATAGACGCAAATCAGTCCGATCCTATAGACGCACATAAGAAGGGCTTCTGCTTATCTAAGATAACCAGAAGCCCTTCACGTGCTTGGTAGAGAACTATTCAATTTATTCTAACGCTCCAATCCGCTGTTTGCCTCTTCTTCGTCCTTTCGAATTTGTTACAAACCCTATCGACTTCGATCCTAATTTTATTGACCTCGATCAACTTCCTTTCGATTTGTTTCAAATCCTTGTTGCTTGTAAGTACATCTCATCCAAATGATCGACTACATCCGTCTTCGCTATTGTCCCAGCATGTCCGGCAGTGATTGAATGCTCCTTCCCGAGATTATGAGACATGCATCGCTAACCTACTTCAATGGGCTATCCCCTCTCGTTTAAGATAGGCTTAGTATACACCTTTATTTGAATTTTGTAAATATTCAGATTATTTAATTCGACAAAAAATTTTGTGTTGTTTTTTAGGTGTGATTTTGCGTGTGAGGTGGGAGTATGTACATCTTAAGGTAGTGTAAGCTGTTGATCATGGTGAGTGGAAGTTGCGCATGATGGTAGGGGATGTAGAAATGGTTGCTTGAGCTGTAAACGCGACAAAACATTGACTATTTTGCCCGCCAGCGTTCAACCTGTACTTCATACACCTCAAACAGTAACTTTTGTGACCGTCACCATTTTTGTAATGAGCGTAAAAGTCGAAGTTAATGATGAGTGGAGTTCATGCTTGCCTCTAACGAACTTAGAAGTCGTTATTATAATGATTTAGGCTTAATCTGAATTCTAACGAACTTAGAGAGCGCTATATGCTCAAAAATGAGTTAAATCATTGATATTGGAGGCTAATAGGGTTATCTGGGTTCGTTACGTTTGAAAGTGTGTGGAATTGAAGCAAATAAGACTTCTGGAGTTCGTTACAACTTTTCGCGAGGCGCTTTTGCAGAGTTCGTGTGGCTTCTGTGTGAAGTTAATGAGTTTCCATATTGATTCGACAAGTATTGGTTGTGGCTTTGAGCCGCCTTTTGGAATAAGGAGGATAAAGGAAAGCCTGTGAGGTTGACCGTATTCGACCTTCAATTTATACTTAGTCTAAAATCAGTAGTAAAAGGAATGATCTTTTTATGAATAAAATTAACTTAACGATACAGCGCAAGGCCATCTTTGAAGTTGTGCAGCAAGCCCATGATCACCCGACGGCGGCCGATGTCATTGACCGGCTTCGGGGCAAAGGCTTCAACTTCGCTTACGGCACCGTGTACAACTCATTGCGTTATTTGACAGATGTGGGTCTCATTAGAGAATTGAAGCTTGGAGAAACGGTTAGCCGCTATGACGCTCGGACGGATGAACATCAGCATATTGTGTGTACTGTATGCGGGCGCGTGGATGAAGTATTGACCGACTTGCCGAGTGAGTGGATGGAGAAGGTCGCTTTAGAGACGAAATACAAGATCGAGCATGTGCAAGTTGTATTAGAGGGGGTTTGTGATCAATGCGCGACGAAACAACCACAATGAACAACGATTATTTGAACGGGAACATGCCGCTCGACCAGAGTGCAGCCGCTGGCTATTCAGAGGAAGAGTTGCTGCAAAACGGGATGCTTTGCTCGATCACGAAGCGGGTCATGATTATTAGTCCGTTGCCAGAGAGGGTCAAAAGCTTGCTTGTCGCGCTTTCATCCGAATGCTTTGACGTGTTTTCACTGCATGATTTCAATAAAAGCATGCTCCAAAGCTTGCAGCCAGAGCTGCTCGTATTTGATGCGATTCCTGTAGCTCAAGCTGCCGCGAGCCATACGCTGCAAGCAGGTGCAGAACTGGTGGAAGCGGCTGAGCTGCATGCGGTTCCTGTCCTCATTTTAATGGATCAAAAATCGTATGATAGCCGTGAAACTTTTGCCCTTGGCGCATCTGAGCTGCTAGTCTGGCCGGCTAAACCTGAGCAAGCGATAAAACAAATCAACCGTATGCTTCTGAATAAGCCAGCAGCAGCTGCGAAGGCGGATAGCGACATTCGTGTGTTTAAAGATATTGCAGTTGATCTCAAAAAAATGACCGTTGATCGGGCGGGGCAGCGAATTGAGCTTACCAAGACGGAATATGATTTGCTTCTGCATTTCATGACATCGGACGGTTCCGTTCTAACGCGTGAATCTTTGCTTGATACCGTTTGGGGGCTGCATTTCTATGGAGGCAGCAACTTGGTGGATGCTCATATTAAGAGCTTGCGCAAAAAACTAAAGGATAGCGCCGTAGCGCCAAAATATATAGTTACCGTGCGTGGTGTAGGCTACCGGATAGCGGATATTCGTGACTAAGGAGTAAGTGCATCATTTTTATTTCACCAGCATGCTGTGGTTCATGAAATATTCATTTTTCATTCATTAGGCTTTCATGACAGTTGACCGTTGATTCGATAAGATTGTTTTATGGATTTAGATCAAGTCTAAATATATAAAATGATCGATGAGGTGCTATCATGGAAAACTATATGACAACGAACCAAGGCACGCCGGTTGGCGATAATCAAAACTCGCGCACAGCGGGGCAGCGTGGACCAACTCTAATAGAGGATTACCATTTGCTTGAGAAGCTTGCGCATTTTGATCGGGAGCGTATTCCAGAGCGTGTCGTGCATGCCCGGGGAGCAGGCGCACATGGAGTATTTCGTACGGAAGTTAGTATGAAGGATCATACGAAGGCTCTTTTTATGCAGGAGCAGGGAGTGGAAACGCCTGTATTTGTGCGCTTTTCAACGGTTATTAACGGAACAGGTTCGCCGGAGACGGCGCGCGACCCACGCGGCTTTTCGGTAAAGTTTTATACGCAGGAAGGTAACTATGATCTTGTTGGAAACCATTTGCCGGTATTTTTCATTCGAGATGCGATGAAATTTCCTGATATGGTGCATTCCCTCAAGCCAGCGCCAAATACGAATGTCCAAGAGCCTGCGCGCTACTGGGACTTCATGACGCTCTCCCCAGAATCGACGCATATGCTCACTTGGTTGTTCTCCGATGACGGAACGCCTGCTACTTATCGTGAAATGGACGGATTCGGCGTTCATGCCTTCAAATGGATTAATGATGATGGTAAGCCGACTTATGTTAAATACCATTGGAAGTCGCTGCAAGGAGTACGAAACTTTACAGCAGCGGAAGCTAGCGTGATGCAAGGCAAAGACTTTAACCATGCGACACGTGATTTACATGATGCGATTGAACTCGGCAACTTCCCAGAATGGGAGCTTCATGTACAGCTTATGCCTGTCGATCATGTGGAACGGTATGCGTTTGATCCACTAGATCCAACGAAGGTGTGGCCGGAGGATATGTATCCGTTGCAAAAGGTAGGCACGATGACGTTGAACCGCAACCCAGTAAATTATTTTGCAGAGGTTGAGCAGTCGGCTTTCTCGCCAAGCACACTTGTACCAGGAATCGAGCCATCGGAGGATAAATTGCTGCAAGGCCGATTGTTCTCTTATCCGGATACTCAGCGCTACCGCCTTGGAGCGAACTATCTACACATTCCAGTAAATTGCCCGTATGCACCTGTTCGCAACTATCAACGAGATGGTGCAATGACGATGCATGCAAATCCTTCTCCAGTGAATTACGAACCTAATAGCTCATCAGAGAGTCCAAAGGAAGCAAAGGCTTACGGGGATTCTTATGTACCTCTTCAGGGACAGGCTGGCCGCCAAAAAATCGACAAAACTGACGATTTCACTCAAGCGGGCGAGCGCTATCGCTCACTGCCTGAAGAACAACAAGCAAACCTAATCGCCAATTTGACTGGTGAGCTGGAGCAAACAAACGATGATATAAGACTTCGCGCCATCTGCAACTTCTTCCGGGCTGATCGCGAATTAGGCATGAAGCTTTCGCAAGCGCTAGGCGTTGATATCAGGAAGTTTGTACCTCAGAGCTAATTCAAAAGTAAATGGGAACATGATGACAGAAGCACGCTAAAGATGCGTGTTTCTGTGTTTCTCATCTTCATATTCTTAAATCCACTAGAAGCCATGAGCAAGCTTAAAAGTAACCTCCAGCTGTGAGAAATCACAATCCGTCAAACCAAACTTTAAAAGATAACCCGTTCAAGACGAACGATTTAACCAAGAATGAAGAAACTTTTAACCACCCAGTACTATACTCAACAATCTACGAACTATTGAACAGACGTATCGACGAACCCACGAACTCGCGAACTGATGAACCGTTGTATCGACGAACCCACGAACCCACGAACCCACGAACCCACGAACCCACGAACCCACGAACCCACGAACCCACGAACCCACGAACCCACGAACCCACGAAC